>NZ_JBBEWO010000002.1:0-255113 GCF_038739805.1 Blautia acetica
ATTGCCATCAGCAATCACCGCATCATCTGTATGGACGATGAAAACGTTACTTTTTCTGTAAAAGATTACCGGAACAAAGGACAATGGAAAGAACTGACCCTTTCTGGTGTTGAATTTATGCGAGTCATAACAAAGAAGATATCATGCGAATCAGATAAACGGATTTCCTTTATGCGGAAAATAGTGCTTGTATCTGTAAAACAAAGATGATAACATATCTTTATACATCATTCATTCAGACTAAGAAAACTTATATCATCTTATGTCTAAACGTCTTTTTTCTATAGCTTCTTTTCTGAAGCGGTATTTCAAAAATGTAAAATAAAGCAAACAGGGAGGTAGATGTTTATGGACACTTTACTGAAAACGTATTTTCCAATCATCCGCACAAGAGAAGAAGTGCTGAACCTGATTGGGGAGAAAGAGAAACTGACAAATTTGTTTGAGAGCTGGAGCGAAGAACAGCAGGAGGAGTTTCTGGATTTTTGTACAGGAGTAAAGGGAGTAAAGATTCTGTATGATTCTTTTTTTAAAGAAATTTTCAATCCGGAATATCATGCAGAAAGACTGGAAGAGCTGTTAAGTCTTTTGCTGGAGACAAAAATCCGTATTAAACAAATTTTGCCCAATGATTCCGTTCGTCTGGCAGATGAATATACCCTGCTCATTACAGATATTGTAATAGAGACCGAGGATGGAAGAATTGCAAATTTGGAAATACAGAAGATAGGTTATGCTTTTCCTGGCCAGAGGACAGCGTGCTACTCCGCAGATTTGTTGCTCAGACAATACAAGAGAGTGAAGGACAGGAAGAGGAGCGAAAATAAAAAGTTTAATTACAGGGATTTAAAGAAAGTATATACAATTGTTTTATTTGAGAAAAGTACAAGAGAATTTCATGAGATTCCAGATAAGTATCTCCATTATGGGGAGCACATCTATGATACGGGACTAAAGCTGGAAACACTTCAGAAAAGTGTATTGGTAGCTCTTGACATTTTTCGGAAAAATATAGAAAATAGGTCTATAGAAAACAAACTGGAGGCTTGGCTGTTTTTACTCAGCAGCGATGAGCCGGAAAGAATCATGGAACTTTTGGAAAAGTATCCTGAGTTTCGTGAAATATATGAAGAAGTGTACCAGATGTGCAGAAATGTGGAGGGTATTATGAGTTTATTTTCAAAAGAACTGGAGGAAATGGACCGGAACACAGTGAGTTATATGGTTGAAGAGTTGGAGGCAGAAGTAAAGGCAGCGGAGGAAAGGGCAGAACAGGAGAAACAGGAGAGAAAAGCAGCGGAGGAAAGAGCAAAGAAGGAAATGGAAGAACGGGAAAGGCAAATTGCAGAGCTTCAGGAAAAAATTAAACGTTTAGAATCCAGGAAGGATGAACAACAGGCATGAAAAAAACTTGCAAAAAGGAGAATGGAAATATGAATTTTATCGTGGAAGAAAATGCCATTTATTATATGGATGAAAACCGGGAAAAAAACGCAGAGGTAACATTTCCGAAACTGGATGAGCATACCGTGGAGATTAATCATACCTTTGTTTCTCCCTCTCTCCGGGGAACCGGTATGGCAGGGAAACTGATGCAGGCTGCGGCAGAAGAAATTTCCAGACAGGGGAAGAAAGCAGTGCTTACCTGCTCGTATGCAAAAGGCTGGTTTGCGCGTCATAAGGAATTTCAGCACATCATACAGGAATAAAAGAACGTTTGGAAAAGGAAGACAGAAACTTATGAAACATGCAGCATTTTTGAAGCAGATTACAGATTTTGTTTTTGTGGAGAATGAACCGGAAAAAGCGGATATTATTTTCATCCCCGGCAGCGGCTTTCCGCAGCTTGCAGAAGAGGCGGCACAGCTTTATAAGAAAGGTTTTGCGCCTTATATTCTTCCGTCCGGGCGTTATAGTATTACACAGGGACACTTTGGTGGTGTACAGGAAAAGGAAGCGCTTTATCCGGGAAAGTACCATACGGAATGGGAATTTCTCAGCCGTGTTTTGATAGAAAACGGGGTTCCCAAAGAAGCTGTTTTAAAGGAAGAAAAAGCCACGTATACCTATGAAAATGCGATTTATTCCAGAAAAGTAACAGACAAGGCTCGTCTGGAGATTCGGCAGGCCATTCTTTGCTGCAAGCCTTATCATGCCAGAAGAAGTCTTTTGTATTATCAGCTTTTGTACCCGGATACCCGTTTTCTGGTTTGTCCGGTAAAAGAAAGCAGTATCCGAAAGGACAACTGGTATCAGACTGAGCAGGGGACAAAGGTGGTTTTGGGAGAAATGGAACGCATTGGCATACAGTTTCATGAAATCATAGGGGAAATACGAAAAGAAGAGCCAATAGATAAATGAACCGGAAGACAGAGACGAATCCTCTGTTTTCCGGTTGAAAAGGCTTTAGGAGAGATGATTCTGGCTGCGGTATTTTCGGATACTTTGTAAAATGGTCTGCCGGGCTTTCTGTGCCAGTTCTTTTGAAAGATTTTCCATTCCCTGAAGAGGATAGGAAAGTCCCAGTTCTTTATACTTGATTTCTCCCATATTGTGATAAGGGAGCACTTCCAGACCTTTGACATTTTTATGCTCTGCAATGATTTTTCCGATGCCGTCCCATTCTTTTGGGGTATCGGTGTAGCCTTTGACCACTACATGACGGATAATTGCAGAAACCCCAGATTTGTCAGCAGCGTCGAGAAACTCCAGAACAGACTGCAGGGCTTGCCCGGTAAGGGTTTTATGGGTATCTGCCTGACTGTGTTTTAAATCCAGGAGAAGAAGGTCTGTAGAGGCAAAAAGCCGTCTGTACGCTTCGTCTTTTTCTTTCCGATAGAGAATTCCCGATGTATCCAGACAGGTATGAATCTTCCGTTTTTTTGCACCTTCAAAGAGGGCAATGAGAAAATCCAGCTGCATAAGAGGTTCCCCCCCTGTAGCTGTGATACCACCCTTGGAATAGAAGCCTTTATTTTTTTCATAGATATCCAGAATCTCATCTACGGTCATTGTCTGGCCCTTTTTCGGTGCCCAGGTATCCGGATTGTGGCAGTACAGGCACCGCATAGGGCAGCCCTGGAAAAACACCACAAGGCGTATTCCGGGACCGTCTACCGTGCCAAAGGTTTCCAGAGAATGGATATAACCGGTTTCTTTACATTCCATCATGGAAAGTTCTGGAAATAACCTCGTCCTGCTGTTCTTTTGTCAGCTTATTGAAGTTTACCGCATATCCGGATACACGAACAGTCAGCTGAGGATATTTTTCCGGGTGTTCCTGTGCATCTAAAAGAGTTTCTTTTGTAAATACATTTACATTTAAGTGGTGGCCGCCTTTTTCGGCATAACCGTCTAATAAACCTACAAGGTTGTCAATCTGAGCGTCACTGATATTCATAATTTCTACCTCCGTTAAATTTTTTATGAAAAGTTTTTGTCTTCAGAGATTAATCAAGCTGTGCATTAGGTTCACAGCAGGCGCAATCCGGTTCCAGCTCGAAAGTAATGTCATCAAACAGGATAGCATCATCTTTTCCCAGCGCACCGGGGATAATGGAGAAGGTATTGGAAATACCGTCCTGTGCGTCCTTAAAAGGAAGCTTGGAAACAGAATTTAAAGAGGCCACAGCGCCGTGACGGTCTCTGTGGTGCATAGGGTTTGCACCCGGAGCAAAGGCCTGTCCCGCTTTTCTTCCATCCGGAGTAGAACCGGTTGCCTTTCCATATACCACATTGGAGGTAATGGTCAGGATAGAAGTTGTTGGAATTCCGTTTCGGTAAGTGTGATTTCCTTTGATATACTGCATAAACTGGTGCACGATATCGTATGCAATATCGTCTACACGGTCATCGTCGTTTCCGTATTTTGGGAAATCTCCTTCAATTTCGTAATCAATGGCAATACCGTTTTCGTCACGAATTGGTTTTACCTTGGCATACTTGATTGCGGAAAGAGAATCGGCAACAACGGAAAGTCCGGCAATTCCTGTGGCAAACCAACGGGTTACTTTTTTGTCGTGGAGAGCCATCTGCAGTCTTTCATAGCTGTATTTATCATGCATATAGTGGATGATATTTAAAGTGTTCACATATACGCAGGCCAGCCATTTCATCATATCCTGGAAACGTTCCATGACTTCCTCGTAGTCCAAATATTCGGAAGTGATGGGGCGGTATTTCGGTCCTACCTGTTTTTTGGAAATTTCGTCTACACCGCCGTTGATAGCGTAGAGCAGGCACTTGGCCAGGTTTGCTCTTGCACCGAAGAACTGCATTTCTTTTCCCACTTTCATGGAAGACACGCAGCAGGCAATTGCATAGTCATCTCCGTGTGTAACACGCATCAAGTCATCATTTTCATACTGGATGGAAGAAGATGCAATGGAAGTTTTTGCACAGAAACGTTTGAAGTTCTGCGGCAGTCTGGTGGACCAGAGTACGGTCAGGTTTGGTTCCGGCGCTGTGCCCAGATTTTCCAGTGTATGGAGATAACGGTAGGACATTTTGGTTACCATGTGGCGTCCGTCAATTCCCATACCGGCAATGGACTCGGTAACCCAGGTGGGGTCACCTGAGAAAAGGGCATTGTATTCCGGTGTTCTGGCAAATTTTACAAGACGCAGCTTCATGATAAAGTGATCAATAAACTCCTGAATCTGTTCTTCTGTGAAAGTGCCGTTTTTCAAGTCTCTTTCTGCATAAATATCCAGGAAAGTAGAAGTACGTCCAAGGGACATGGCAGCGCCGTTCTGCTCTTTGATGGCAGCCAGATAGCCGAAATACAGCCACTGGATTGCTTCCTGGACATTCTGTGCCGGACGGGAAATATCGTAGCCGTAAATATGGCCAAGCTCTTTTAATTCCTTTAAAGCCTTAATCTGTTCGGAAAGTTCTTCTCTTTCTCTGGTTACATCAGAGTACATAATGGTTCTGGTGCTGTCCTTCTGATTCTGTTTGTCTTCAATCAGACGGTCTACGCCGTAAAGGGCCACACGTCTGTAATCACCAATGATGCGGCCTCTTCCGTATGCATCGGGAAGACCTGTGATGATGTGGCTGGAACGGCAGGCGCGCATTTCCGGTGTGTAGGCATCGAAAACACCGTCGTTGTGTGTTTTGCGGTGTTTGGTGAAAAATTCTACCACTTCCGGGTCTACTTTATATCCATTGTCCTCGCAGGCTTTCATAGCCATGCGGATACCGCCGTATGGCTGCAGAGAACGTTTAAAAGGTTTGTCGGTCTGGAATCCCACAATGGTTTCTTTTGCTTTATCAAGATAACCGGGACCATGAGAAGTAATGGTGGAGATTACTTTGGTATCCATATCCAGGACACCGCCTTTTTCCCGCTCCTGCTTTGTTAAGTCCATAACCTGCTGCCATAAATCCTGTGTTGCCTGTGTAGGTCCCTGCAGGAAAGTATCATCTCCGTCATAAGGCACATAGTTCTTCTGGATAAAATCCCGAACATTGATTTCCTTTTCCCAGATGCCTCCCTGGAAAGACTCCCATTCTTTGAGCATAGTATAACCTCCTATATCTTGTAGTTAGTTGCAAATAACTTTTCTGTTATATGTGGATTCTATAATATTGGACTTAAAAAGTCAAGGTAATACCATGTTTATTATTCCATACAATCGGAAAAATATGAGCAAAAAAAGAATGCCGCATTTCGTGCACACCGGGAATATCTGCATATTCCGGATTGCTTTTCATGCGGCATTTTCATTGTTTTTCCAGTATCAAGATAATTTAATTTTCTTCAGAATCTGCAGGTTCTTCAGGCAGACTGAAAGCATCTGGATTGGATGTGTTCTCTTCTTCCTGCGGCTCATATTTTGCAAATATTTTGCGGAAAATAATGGAAGAAACATACGCAACTGCAGCAAATCCCAGAAGCATCCACAGCATACTGCCGTACACCAGAGTGGAAGGCGTAAGGAAGGTTACAAATACAAGGGCTGCCGGACAGACAACCAGAACCAGTGTCCAGGGCAGATTCAAAATAGAAATCAGCAGAGCATTTTTGAAAGTGTTTTTGATATTATTTTCAAATCTTGCCGTGTAGGGGAAAACATAAGTCAGCACCATCAGATATAAAACCAGAAGGGCCCCAATGAGAATACGGAAAATAGTACTCATGTTTTCAGGCAGAAAAGAAGCTGCACGGTAATCTACAAAAATAAACAGTCCCAAAACAGCCATAATCAGCCACAGAATGGTAGACTGTTTAAAGTTTTCCTTAAAAGCTTTGAGAAATCCTTTGAAAATATAGGATTCTTCTCCGCGTACCATTTTCAGTGTAATGGTGTAAAGGGCGGTGATAGAAGCGCCTGCTGTCACCACAGGAAGGCAGCAGATAATGCATAAAATATTTAAAATCATCAAGTCACATATACGGGACAAAAACCGCATAATCGGGCTGTCCATGTTAAAAAAACTGCTCATAATGTCAATCCTTTCTTAAATTGTTGTCAGATTCAGAAACCTGTTCTTTTTTGGGCGGAAGATAAATATGAACGGATTCAATTCTGTTTCGTTCCGCTTTGTCCACTACCAGTCGTATGCCGGATTCTGTAGTAAGAGATTCTCCCTGTTCGGGGAAACGGTCCAGTTGTTCAATTATGTAGCCGCCTATGGAATCGTAATCTTCGGATTCGATGTCCAGGTGCAGAGTTTCATTTAAATCATCCAGCCTTGCAGAGCCAAGAGCCACATATTCCTGATGAGGAATAATTTCTGTTAAATCCTCTTCCTCTTCTGTATCGTATTCATCGTGAATATCTCCTACGATTTCTTCAATGAGGTCCTCCAGCGTAACAATACCGGAGGTTGCACCATATTCGTCCAGAACTACGGCAAAGGATACGGAATTGGCCTTCATATCCATCAGAAGTTCGGATGTCTTCTTATATTCATAGGTGAAATAAGCTTCTCTTAAAAGTTTTCGTACAGAAAATCCCTTTTTTTCTGTAAGCAGAAGGTCTTTCATATTAATGATACCGATAATATTGTCCGTGGTGTCCTCAAAAACAGGAAAACGGGTATGTTTTTCTTCACGGAACAGCTGAATTAAATCTTCATAGCTGCTGTTAACATCCGCAAAAGTTACATCAATACGGGGAATCATAACGTCCTGGGCCTGAGAGTCACCAAAGTCGAATACATTGTAAATCATGCGTCGTTCTTCGCTTTCAATGACACCTTCTTCATGGCCTACATTTACCAGCGTACGAAGTTCGTGTTCCGTAATGGTGTTTCCTTTTACACTGTCATCTACCCGCATCAGCGTCAATACACCGTGGGCCAGGCCGTTTATAATAAAAATCACGGGTGTGAGAATAATCATAAGCAGACGAATGATTCTGGCATAGGCAAGAGCCATTTTTTCTGCATGAAGGGTGGCGAGAGTTTTGGGCGTAATCTCTCCGAAAATCAAAACCAGAAGAGTAATAATACCGGTACTGATACTCACTGCCGCATTGCCGAACAGACGCATGGTAATGGTCGTGGCCAGAGAGGAGGCTGTGATGTTTACGATATTGTTTCCGATTAAGATTGAACTCAGGAGCTTGCCGGAATCTTCTATCACCTTGAGAAGTGTCTGGGCTTTTTTGTCACCCTGCTCAGCAAGAGACTGAATACGAATTTTGTTTACGGTTGTCATAGAAGTTTCTGCTGATGAAAAGAATGCCGAAAGGCAAATCAAAAGAATCAGAATCAGAAACTGTATGGCGTCACTGGAATCCAATAGTTTCAACTCCTTTTAAAATAAATTACAGCTTAACCAGCTATTAAAACTAATATACATGATTTTAAAATAGAATGCAAGAAAAGGGAGAAAAAAGTTACTTTTAGGGGGTGTCGGAAAAGGAAAAACTGTGCTATACTTATCAAAATAAGGAAAAAAACAGGAAATGCCTTCAGAATCATGAAAACAGAGAAGCAGAAGGGAACAGGTAAATGAACAGAAATAAAAAGAATTTACATAAAAAAGTAACAGCCAATGTACTGGGACTTACGTTGGCTTCTGTAGTAGCGGCAGGTGCGGTAACGGATGTGACAGTGCCGGTATTTGCTGCCCAGCAGACACAGGAAAAGGAAAAAACAGCAGCAGCTTCCGTATATGTAAACGGAGAGGCAGCGGCAGATGAGAAAGCAGACGGCAGTACAAAGAAAAATGCAGTTTCCTCGTTGGAAAAAGCTTTGAGCCTTGCGGGGGACAAAGGCACTGTTCTGGTGTGCGGTACCGTAACGGTCAATACAGAGCAAAAACTTATCATTCCGGCAGGTGTTTCCATCAAGCGCGCAGAGGGCTTTACCGGCCCACTGGTGAAAGTAACCGGAAAGGGCAGACTGACGGTTGTGGGAAATCAGCTCTCAGCTTCTGATGTAGATACTTCCGCAGCAGAAGCCGGCAAAAATGCCTTTGTGACGGGACAGGCAGAAGAGACAAAGAAGAAAGGTACTGTGGAGATACCATCTCAGGTAACGGTGGCTTCTTTGGAAGAATGGAAAAACTTTCAGTTTTCTGCAGCCGGATTTTCAGGAGAGGGAACCTTTGCATGGCAGGATAAAGCAGAACCTTCTGCTTATGAATCTTCCCTGCAGGTGGTTTTTACGCCAAAGGACACAGAGCAGTATGACTATACGCAGGTATCCGGGTGGGATAAAGATACAAAGACAGTGGTCAAAACCGTAAAAGTAACAATAGAGGAACTGAAGCCCCAGGAAAAACAGGAGGGGGCGGTTACCATACCGGCGCAGGTGAATCTGCAGAAAAAGGCAGAGTGGACAGCCTTTGATTTTGCAGCAGCCGGCTTTACGGGAACCGGAAGCTTTGCCTGGGAAAATCAGGCGGAACCGGAAGCTTATGAGACAGAGAGAAAAGTTGTATTTACCCCTTCCGATACAGAGGAAAAAGATTACAGCCAGGTATCCGGCTGGAATGAAGAGACAAAGACCGTTGTCAGAACCGTGAAGGTGGTAACCGAGGAACTGAAAAATCCGGAATCGGAAACCAAGCCTGAGGACAATACAGAGAAGCCGGGAGACAGTGCTGACAAAGAGGATACCGAAAATCCGGAGAGCGGTACCGATGAAGGAAACACCGAAAAACCGGAAGACAGCACAGATAAAGAAGATGAGGTTCAAAAGCCGGAAACTCCCCAGGACAACGGGGAAAAAGACGAAACAGACGAAACAGATAAGACAGACAGTGAGGATAAACAGGAAGGCAAAGAAGATTCTGACAAGGTTGTCATTACTCCTGTAGAAGAGGAAAAAGCACCGGAGAAAGAGGAAACAACCGAAGAAAACGTGGACTACAGCGCAGAACAGGGCAAGACAGGAGAAGTAGCCGATAAAGCACCGGAGGCAGTTCCGGTGGGAAGTCTGATAGATGAAGCCACAGGGGTACAGGTATCCGGAGATTTCCTTCCGTTTTATGTGGATTTGCAGGTTTCCTATAATGACGCAGTCAGTGAGCTGCCGGATGCGGGAATCGGAGAAATTCTTTCCGCATATGAATTAAAACTCTGGGATTTAAAGGAAAACGAAGAGTATAAACTTCCGGAAGGAGAAAAAGTAAAAGTGCTGATTCCGCTTCCGGAAAATGCAAATTGCTATTCAGAGTTGTCTATTGCCCATTATCTGGGGAATAATGAATACGAATATTTCGTATTTGACCGTGACGGAAAAGTGGGAAATATGTCTGTGGAGGAAGTGGATGGAAAAGAGTACCTTTCCTTTGAGACGGCCTCTTTCAGCCCCTTCAATGTAGGGGGACATCAGATTGTAGGTCCGGGAACCAGCAGCAATAATCACAAGCCTTCCACAGGTACTGCTGCAGGCTCTTCCGGAAGTACTGCAGGAGGGACAACGACAACCCAGACAACGCAGAATTCCGGAACAACGGGCACGGCTGCAAATACAAATACACAGTCTTCAGCTTCTACTGCAAAGAAGAGCAATACCAAGGTTATCCGTACGGTAAAAACAGGCGATGAAAATAACATTATGACATATCTCCTGGCAGGAGGAGCGGCAGTTGTACTGGCAGTGATAGCTATTATTCTGGGAAAAAAGAAAAAATAGAGTGTGACAAAGAGTCATGTTTTTCAAACCCTTCCATATATTTAACATATGGGAGGGTTTCTCTATGGAACAGACAATGTCAAAAAATGCAAAACCTCTGCTGATGATGAAGGCTCTTGTGCTGGCTTATGCTGTAACAGGGATACTGCTGCTTGTGCTGGCTTTTCTCCTGTATAAGCTGGGGCTTGGAGAGAGCCAGGTAAACCTGGGAATTATGGTGATATACATATTGTCCAGCCTGTTGGGCGGCTTTTATATGGGAAAAAAGGTGAAAATCCGAAGATTTTTATGGGGCATGGGTCTGGGCGTGGGATATGCCTGTCTTTTGACAGCTGTAACTTTTCTCACAGAGCACCAGATGCGGGGCGACATGAAAGAAATGGCGCTGCTGTTTTTTCTCTGCACCATTGGGGGAGCTCTGGGCGGTATGCTTTCCTGAAAGGCCTGAAAGAATCCGGGAAAGAAACACTTGCCTGGCGATACCAGCTATGCTATAATACTGCCAGATGTATATTATATCTTAAAATCTAATACATATGGAGGAATATGTGATGAAACATATCAAAACATTAAATACAAAAAGCTTACAGAACACCGTGAAAAAAGGTGGATGCGGAGAATGTCAGACATCTTGCCAGTCCGCATGCAAGACATCCTGTACAGTAGGAAACCAGAGCTGCGAACACAAATAATCAGAGGACTCAGGCAGCTTTTACATGCGAGGAGCGAATGAGGGCAGCGGTATAAAAGCCGCTGCTCATTTTTTGCAGGGACAAAATTTTAAGAGCAGAAGACAAGAGAAAGGGGAAACACGGTGATTCATCGTTATAAAAATAATGGCTACAATCTTGTACTGGACGTCAACAGCGGCTCCGTACACGTAGTAGATGAGTTGGTCTATGAGATAATCGGATTGTTAGACCAGGGAAAACAGGAAACAGAAATTTTAGAAGCCTTAAAAAGCACGTATAAGGAAGAAGACATCCGCACAGCCTGCGGCGAGATTCGGGAGCTGAAAGACGCAGGTATGCTTTTTACAGAGGATATTTACAGAAACGCCATTGAACATTTCAAGGAAAGAGAAACGGTGGTAAAGGCCCTGTGCCTGCACATTGCCCATGACTGCAATCTGGCCTGCAGATACTGCTTTGCGGAAGAAGGGGAATACCACGGACGCAGAGCTATGATGTCCTATGAAGTAGGAAAACAGGCTCTGGATTTCCTGATTGCCAATTCCGGGAACAGAAAGAACCTGGAAGTTGATTTCTTTGGCGGAGAGCCGCTGATGAATTGGGATGTGGTAAAGCGGCTGGTAGAATACGGAAGAGAACAGGAAGAACTTCACAATAAAAAATTCCGTTTTACACTGACAACCAACGGCGTCCTTTTAAATGACGAAATTATGGAATTTGCCAATAAAGAAATGGCCAATGTGGTTTTGAGTATTGACGGAAGAAAAGAGGTTCACGATTTCATGCGTCCGTTCCGCAAAGGGGCAGGCAGCTATGATTTAGTGGTGCCGAAATTTCAGGAATTTGCCAAGAGCAGAGGGGAAAAGAGTTATTACGCAAGAGGAACCTTTACCCGTCATAACCTGGATTTTTCAGAAGACGTGCTGCACCTGGCAGATTTGGGATTTGACCAGATTTCTGTGGAACCGGTGGTGGCAGACGAGAAAGAAGCATATGCTCTGCAGTGGGAAGATGTACCGAAAATCTGTGAAGAGTATGACAAGCTGGCAAAAGAAATGATAAAACGGAAGAAAGAAGGCAAAGGATTTAATTTCTTCCACTTTATGATAGATTTAACAGGCGGTCCCTGTGTGTACAAGCGTTTATCCGGCTGTGGTTCCGGTACGGAATACCTGGCTGTCACTCCGTGGGGGGATCTTTATCCCTGCCATCAGTTCGTAGGAGAAGAAAAATTCCTTATGGGCAATGTGTGGGATGGTGTAAAGCGCACGGATATCTGCAGTGAGTTTAAAGAGTGCAATGTATACGCAAAGGAAAAATGCCAGAACTGTTTTGCAAAATTCTACTGCAGCGGCGGCTGTGCGGCAAACTCCTACAATTTCCACGGTTCCATCAATGACGTCTATGAACTGGGCTGTGAATTACAGAGAAAACGAGTGGAATGCGCCATTATGCTGAAAGCGGCAGAGGCAGAAGAAGCAGAATAAAATCTAAGAAAAAGAAGGGAAAAACAATGAAGAAAAGCAGAGGAGTACTGGTATTGGTGCTGACTGTTATCGTTACGGCGCTTCTGATTTTTACCACTGCAGTGGGCTTTGGTCCTACGGGTACAGGTGCCGCAAAGAATATTAAGACAGGTCTGGATTTGTCCGGCGGTGTCAGCATTACTTATCAGGCGTCAAAAGAATCACCTACGGAAGACGAAATGTCAGATACTATTTATAAACTCCAGAAGCGTGTGGAGCAGTACAGTACAGAGGCGCAGGTTTACAAAGAAGGGGATAACCGCATTATCGTGGAAATTCCCGGTGTAACAGATGCCAATAAGATTCTGGAAGAACTTGGAAAACCAGGTTCCCTGTATTTTATTGCCCACAAGGATTCTGAGGGCAACGAAAACTATAGTTATGACGCTGCAACGGGAGAATATAAGCTGAACAAAACCATCGAAGAGATTGAGGCAGACGGCGGTATTGTTCTGACCGGTACAGATGTAAAGGACGCTAAAGCAGCTGTATCTCAGGATGACCTGAGCAATAAGGTGAATGTGGTCAGTCTTTCTTTTACAAAAGAGGGAACAAAGAAATTTGCCGAAGCTACGAAAAGTGCATATGAAGCGGGAAAAGACAGTATTGGTATTTATTATGACGGAAGTTTTGTCAGCGTTCCCAATGTACAGTCTGAAATCAAAGACGGAAATGCACAGATTGATGGTATGGCCAGTGCAGAGGAAGCAGAAAATCTGGCTTCTACCATTCGTATCGGCGGTCTGAAACTGGAACTGACGGAACTGCGTTCCAGTGTGGTTGCAGCACAGTTGGGGGAAGAAGCTATTTCCACCAGTTTGCTTGCGGCAGCCATTGGTCTTGCTTTGATTATTCTCTTTATGATTGTTGTGTATCGGATTCCGGGTCTGGTGTCCGGTATTGCCCTGATTATTTATGTGTGTCTGGATTTGATTGCCTTAAATGCCTTTGACCTGACACTGACGCTGCAGGGCATTGCGGGTATTATTCTTTCCATTGGTATGGCTGTGGATGCAAACGTTATCATCTATGCCCGTATCCAGGAAGAAATTGCAGCGGGGAAAAGTGTGAGAACCGCGCTGCAGAACGGTTTCAAAAAGGCATTTTCCGCTATTTTTGACGGAAACATTACTACATTAATCGCTGCTTTTGTCTTAAACTGGATGGGCTCCGGCTCTGTCAAGGGATTTGCACAGACATTGGCTCTTGGTATTGTACTGTCCATGTTTACTGCACTGGTGATTTCCAGGTATGTGATGTACGCGGCTTATGCAGTAGGAATCAAAGATGAGAAATTCTACGGAAAGAGAAAAGAGAGAACGCCTATCCGCTTCCTGCAGAAAAAGAAAGTCTTTTTTGCAATCTCAATCCTCATGATTGTAAGCGGTCCCATTGCCATGATGGCCTTTAAGGGAAGCACAGGAGAAGCGCTGAAATACAGTCTGGAGTTTAAGGGCGGTACCTCTACAAACGTAACCTTTAATGAGAATATGTCTATTGCGGACATCGATTCCCAGGTAACGCCTCTGGTAGAAGAAATAACGGGAGACAAAAATGTACAGGCTACAAAAGTCGTGGACAGCAATCAGGTCATTATCAAAACAACGACTTTGAACGTAGAACAGAGAGAACGTCTGGAAAATGCGTTGGTAGATGAATTTGGCGTAGACGCCAAAAAGATTACATCAGAGAGTATTTCTTCTACGGTCAGCAGCGAAATGCGTACAGACGCGGCAAAAGCGGTAATTATGGCAACGGTGCTGATGCTGCTGTATATCTGGTTCCGTTTCAAGGATATCCGTTTTGCCAGCAGTGCGGTTCTTGCCCTGATACATGACGTATTGGTTGTGTTTGCATTTTATGCCATTGCCAGAGTATCCGTGGGCAATACTTTTATTGCATGTATGCTGACTATTGTGGGTTACTCTATCAATGCAACGATTGTTATCTTTGACCGTATCCGGGAAAATCTGGCTGCAGGAAGAAAGAAAGAAGATTTGGAAACTCTGGTAAACGCCAGCATTACACAGACGCTTACCAGAAGTATTTACACTTCACTGACCACGTTTATTATGGTATTCCTGCTGTTTATTGTGGGAGTTTCTTCTATCCGCGAATTTGCTCTGCCTCTGATGGTAGGCATTGTATGCGGCGGTTACTCTTCCGTATGTATTACAGGAGCCCTGTGGTATGTGATGAAGACAAAAATAAAGAAACAGAAATAGAATTTCAGACGGGAGGCTGCTGCAGGAAATGCGGCAGTCTCTTTCCTGTTTAGAAAATACAGAAGCGGAGGAATTTATGGAAAAATGGGTAGTGTCTGCCAAGAAGGCGGACTTTCAGCAGATTGCAAATAAATTTGGGATAGACCCGGTGGTGGCCAGACTTATCCGGAACAGAGAACAGATTACCGATGAGGAAATCGATACGTATCTGCACGGGAAAATAACGGAGCTTCATTCCTGGAAGCTGTTGAAAGGAATGGAGTCTCTTCTGGACATCCTGACAGAAAAAATCAAAGAGCAGAAAAAAATCAGGATTATCGGAGATTATGATATTGATGGTGTTTGCTCTACTTATATTCTTCTAAAGGGGCTGAAGCGGGCCGGGGCAGCAGTGGATGTGGATATACCGGACCGGATGAAAGACGGCTACGGTATCAGCCGGGAACTGATTGATTTGGCAAAGGAAGCCGGAACAGATACGATTATTACCTGCGACAACGGTATCAGCGCCATAGAGCAGATTGCCTATGCAAAAGAGCTGGGCATGACGGTGCTGGTGACGGACCATCATGAGGTACCTTATGAAGAACAGGAAGACGGAAGTATCCGTACGTTTCTGCCGGATGCAGATGCCATTGTCAATCCCAAACAGGAGGACTGCGGTTATCCTTTTAAGGGAATCTGCGGAGGCATGGTAGCTTTTAAAGTCATTTGCGGCCTTTATGAAAAACTGGGAATTCCTTTTAAAGAAGCGGAAGAACTGATTCCTTTTGCAGCCATTGCCACGGTAGGGGATGTGATGGATTTGGTGGATGAAAACAGGATTTTGGTGAAGGATGGACTCAGAAGACTGCAGAATCCGGAAAATGAAGGTTTAAAAGCTCTGATACGGGTCAATAATCTGGAAAACAGAGAAATCACGGCATATCACATCGGATTTGTTCTGGGTCCCTGCATGAATGCCAGCGGCCGGCTGAGCACAGCAAAAAGGGCATTGCAGCTTCTGCTTTCTCAGGATGTCAAAGAAGCCTCTGTACTGGCGGAAGATTTGAAGAATCTCAACGACAGCCGGAAGGATATGACGGCAAAAGGGGTTGAACAGGCAGTGGAACTGGTGGAAACTACGGATTTGCTTTATGACCGGGTGCTGGTTATCTATCTGCCGGATTGTCATGAAAGCCTGGCCGGGATTATTGCCGGGAGAATCCGGGAGAGATACACACGGCCGGTATTTGTACTAACACGGGCGGAAGAGGGGGTGAAAGGCTCCGGGCGTTCCATTGAAGCGTATCACATGTTTCAGGAAATGGTAAAGTGTAAAGAACTGCTGACAAAATTCGGAGGACACCCTATGGCTGCAGGCCTTTCCCTGCCGGAAGAGAATGTGGAAGCCTTTCGCAGAAAATTAAATGAAAACTGTGTGCTGACCCAGGAGGATATGATAGAAAAAATTGTCATTGACGTGCCTATGCCCATGTCTTATGTGACGATTCCTCTGATTCGTCAGCTTTCCCAGCTGGAGCCTTTTGGAAAAGGCAATACAAAGCCGGTGTTCGCACAGAAGAAGCTGCGTTTTGCAGATTGCAGAGTATTCGGGAAAAACAGAAATGTGGTAAAAATGCAGGGGAAAGACGAATTTGGATTTACAGCAGAGTGTATCTGGTTTGGCGATGGGGATGGCTTTCTGGAAAAACTCCGGGAAAAAGAGTGCTGGGATGTGATTTATTATCCGTCTGTGAATGTATTTCGGGGACGGGAAAGTATAGAAATGGTGATTCAGAATATTCGGTAAAAATAAAATTTGATTCTGCCAGAAAAAGATGATATACTAAACCACATAAAAATCTGATATATGACAGGATTCGATATAAAGGGCAGGGAGAGAACATGGAAAATTGTAAAGAAAAGAAAATAGAAGAGTATGTAAGAAGTATTCCGGATTTTCCGGAGGAAGGTGTGATATTCCGGGATGTTACCAGTATTTTGCAGGACGCAGACGGTTTTGCTCTGGCTGTGGATTCCATGCAGAAGCTGCTGGAGGACAGCAAAGTGGATGTCATTGTGGGAACGGAGTCCAGAGGATTTATTTTTGGAGCACCCATTGCGTATAATTTACATAAGCCTCTGGTGCTGGTTCGGAAGAAAGGAAAACTGCCCTGTGAAACGATTGAGCAGAGTTATGAACTGGAATACGGCAGCGCCGTGGTGGAGATGCATAAGGATTCCATCAAACCGGGACAGAAGGTAGCCATTGTAGATGATTTGATTGCCACAGGCGGAACCATTGAAGCAGCAGCGCATATGGTAGAAGAACTGGGCGGCGAAGTTGTGAAAATTGTCTTCCTTATGGAACTGGCAGGATTAAAGGGAAGAGAACGTCTGAGCAAATATAATGTTGCATCAGTTATTCGTTATGAAGGAAAATAAAATCAGGTGATGAACGAGAGGTGATGGTTGCGTGATGGAAGAGAAAAGAGAGTCCACCCTGGGAGAAGAGGAAGTAGAAAAAATCAGACAGGCAGACGCCAATGTAAAGACAATGGAGGATTTTACCAGTCCGGAGGTTCTGTATAAAGAACTGATTTCCAGTGTCAGGAAATACCATCCGTCTACGGACATTTCCATGATAGAAAAAGCCTTTAACATTGCCAATAATGCCCATACAGGACAGGTGCGTAAATCCGGAGAACCTTATATCATTCATCCGCTCTGTGTGGGAATTATCCTGGCAGATTTGGAACTGGATAAAGAAACCATTGTGGCGGGCCTTCTCCACGATGTAGTAGAAGATACGGTTATGACTTCTGAGCAGATACGAGAAGAATTCAGTGCAGAGGTGGAACTTCTGGTGGATGGCGTTACAAAACTGGGACAGTTGAATTATTCAGCAGATAAGGTGGAAGTACAGGCGGAAAATCTGCGTAAGATGTTTTTAGCCATGGCAAAGGATATCCGCGTTATCCTGATTAAGCTGGCAGACCGTCTGCACAATATGCGGACGTTGAAATATATGCCGCCTCATAAGCAGAAGGAAAAAGCCAGAGAGACCATGGATATCTATGCACCCATTGCTCAGCGGCTGGGTATTTCCAAGGTGAAAATCGAACTGGATGATTTGTCTTTAAAATACCTGCACCCGGAAGTCTATTATGAACTGGTGGAAAAAATCAATCTGAAGAAGAGCGAACGGCAGGCTTTTATTGACCAGATTGTGGGCGATGTACGCAGCCATATTGACCACGCGGGTATTCATGCGCAGATAGATGGCAGAATCAAACATTTTTTCAGTATTTATAAGAAGATGGTGAATCAGGATAAAACCCTGGACCAGATATACGATTTGTTTGCGGTCCGCATTATTGTGGACACGGTGAGGGACTGTTATGCAGCGCTGGGGCTTATCCATGAAATGTATAAGCCTATTCCCGGCCGGTTTAAAGACTATATTGCCATGCCGAAGCCCAATATGTACCAGTCTTTGCATACCACACTTATCGGTCCTACGGGACAGCCTTTTGAGATTCAGATTCGGACCTTTGAAATGCACCGGACTGCAGAATACGGTATCGCGGCCCACTGGAAATATAAAGAGGTTTCCAATAACGGAAAAGTCAGTGTTACACAGTCGGAAGAAGAAAAAATGAGCTGGCTTCGGCAGATTCTGGAATGGCAGAGAGATATGTCTGACAATAAGGAGTTTTTAAGTCTGCTAAAGAGTGATTTGGACTTATTTTCCGAAAGTGTGTATTGCTTCACCCCTGCAGGGGATGTAAAGACTCTGCCAAACGGCTCTACGCCTATTGACTTTGCCTATAGTGTACACAGCGCAGTGGGCAATAAGATGGTAGGGGCGAGAGTGAACGGCAAACTGGTACCCATTGAATATGTGATTAAGAACGGAGACCGGGTGGAAGTTATCACTTCCCAGAATTCCAAAGGTCCCAGCCGGGACTGGCTGAAAGTAGTAAAAAGCACCCAGGCCAAGAATAAGATTAACCAGTGGTTCAAGCAGGAATTAAAAGAAGATAATATCCTGAAGGGCAAGGAAATGCTGATACAGTACGCAAAAGTAAAAGCAGTTGCTCTGGGGGAAATTCAAAAACCCAAATACCAGGAAGCGGTTATGAAGAAATACGGTTTCAGAGACTGGGATTCTGTGCTGGCAGCCTTAGGTCATGGAGGCTTAAAGGAAGGTCAGATTATCAACAAGCTGCTGGAAGTCTATAATAAGGACCATAAGGCAGAGCTGACAGACGAAAAGGTGCTGGAGGCTACGGCAGAGCATAAAGAGAAGCTGCATATCGGAAAGGCCAAAGGCGGTATTGTGGTAAAAGGTATTCACGATGTGGCTGTGCGGTTTTCCAAATGCTGCAACCCCATTCCGGGAGATGAAATTGTGGGATATGTAACCAGAGGCCGTGGGGTAACCATTCACCGAACCGATTGTATCAATGTGATGAATATGTCTGCAGAGGATAGGAACCGTCTGATTGATGCGGAATGGCAGGTGCCGGAACAAGAGACGGAAGAGCGTTACATGGCAGATTTAAATGTGTTTGCCTATAACCGCACCGGATTGATTGTGGATATTTCCAAGATTTTTACAGAGCGGAAAATTGATATTTCGGCGCTGAATACCAGAACCAGCAAACAGGGAGTGGCAACGATTAATATTTGTTTTGAAGTCAAAAGCAAGGAAGAGCTGAACAGTTTGATTGAGAAAATCAGGCAGATAGACAGCGTTAAGGATATTGAGCGTACTGCCGGTTAAGGAGTTTTGTATGAAGAATCTGATATTGAGAGGAATCGTGGTTGGACCGGTACAGACCAACTGTTATTTTCTGAAACATAAAGAAACAGGGGAACTTGTTATTGCAGACCCGGGAGCCGAAGCGGAGAGAATTATTTATGCGCTGGAAAAACTGCAGGGAAAGCCAGCGGCCATATTGCTTACCCATGGTCATTATGACCATATCTGTGCAGCCAATGAACTGAGAGAGCATTACGGAATTCCGGTTTATGCAGCGAAGGCAGAGGAAGGGCTGTTGGCAGATACATACAGCAATCTGTCTGCAGACTGGTCAGGCGTGCCGTATACGGTAAAGGCGGATGTGTACCTGGAGGACAGCGCTGTTTTTGAGGCAGGCGGCTTTTCTGTAAAAATGCTGCTGACTCCGGGACATACACCGGGTTCCTGCTGTTACTGGATAGAAGACGAGGGTGTCTGTCTTAGCGGTGATACTGTTTTTTGCGGAAGCTGCGGCAGAACCGATTTGCCGGGAGGCAGTATGAGCAGCATGCGGCAGAGTTTAAACCGTCTGCTTCATCTTCTTCCGGGCAGCACAGAAATTTATCCGGGACACGGAGAAGCTACAGATGCAGAATTTGAGAGAAAGAATAATCCTTATCTGTAGAAAATAGAGAGAAAGAGACCAACGTATATGATTGGAATTGCGTTTAATCAAAGAGAATTTGAATATGATGCCTATACCCTGGTGAAGGCCTTTTATCCCCAGGAAGACATAGAGATGTATTGTACCGCGGAGGAGGAAACCAGGGCATATGACAGGCTGATTTCCATAGAATATGGAGAAAAGGTGAAAATCCGTCTGAAGTTTGCCGGAAAAGAGCAGGAAGATTTTTTGCCTTACGATGAAACAGAAGACAGAAAAACAAGAAAAAATAAATTAAAACAGGTGCTCTATAAGCTGTTGGTGCAGGAAACGGGACAGGCGCTTCCCTGGGGAAATCTGACAGGAATCCGTCCCACGAAGATTGCTATGGGGCTGATAGAGTCCGGTATGAGCAATGCACAGACCGCAGAATATATGAGAAATACCTATTTTACCAGCAACGAAAAGACAGCGCTGGCCATTGCCATTGCCAATCGGGAACGTGATATTTTGAAGGATATTGACTATGAAAAGGGCTACAGTCTGTATGTGGGGATTCCTTTCTGCCCCAGTATCTGCCTGTACTGTTCTTTCAGTTCCTCTCCATTAGAGCGATGGCGGGAAAAAGTAGACAGTTATCTGGATGCTCTTTTGAAAGAGTTGGACTTTATTGCCGAAGCCATGAAGGACAGAGTGCTGGATACCATTTATATCGGAGGAGGAACGCCAACAACCTTAGTGCCTTATCAGCTGACCAGGCTGCTCGGACATATTCAGGCAAAATTTCCGGTACATCAGGTAAAAGAATACACCATTGAAGCCGGGCGTCCGGACAGCATTACCAGAGAGAAACTGGAGGCCATCCGGAAGTTTCCCATCACCAGAATTTCCGTAAATCCCCAGACCATGAACCAGGTGACTTTGGATATTATCGGAAGAAAGCATACGGTGGAGGATACGCGACACGCCTTCGCTTTGGCGAGGGAATGTGGATTTGATAACATCAATATGGATTTAATTGTCGGTCTTCCGGGAGAACAGAAGGAAGACGTACGGCATACACTGGAAGAAGTGAAAAAGCTGAATCCGGACAGTCTTACCGTCCATTCACTGGCAGTAAAACGAGCGGCACGGCTGAAGCTGTTTCAGGAGCAGTACCGGGAAATGGGACTGGAGAACAATCAGGAAATCATGGATATGACTATGGAATACGCCAGATCCTGTGAGATGTCTCCCTATTATCTGTACCGTCAGAAAAATATGTGCGGAAATCTGGAAAATACCGGCTATGCAAAAGTTGACAAAGCCGGAATTTACAATATACTTATAATGGAGGAGAAACAATCGATTCTGGCGGCCGGTGCCGGTGCGTCTACCAAATATGTATTCCAGCACGGAGCGCGTATTGAACGGACGGAAAATGTAAAAGATGTGGCAGGCTACATCAGCCGCATCGATGAAATGATAGAACGGAAAAGAGTCGGAATCGAGACATGGCTGAAATGAGTGAAAAGATTATCCGCTATGACCTGGAGACAGAAATCAATCATGGGATACAGGTCAGCAATCTGGCTTATAAGACGGGAAGGCAGATGAGCCTTGCAGAAGATGTGTGCTATGAACTGGCTGTGGCAGGCATGCTTCATGACATCGGAAAGCTGCGGCTTTCCCGGTATGTGTCCGGAGATAAAAATCCCCTGGTAATTGAAGAAATCAAATATGTCCGCAGACATACCCAGCTGGGATATGAAGCACTGAAAAACAAAGGATATTCTTCCTTTGTTCTGGAAGCAGTTTATTACCACCATGAGAATTTTGACGGCAGCGGTTATCCGGAAAATCTGCGGGGAGAGGAAATCCCTTTGGGAAGCCGGATTCTGCGGGTATGCGACACTTATGCAGCCCTTACGGAGAAACGCCCTTACCGGGACGCCTTTGACAGCCAGACGGCTGTCAGGATGATGATAGATGAAGTGAAAAATTTTGATATGCAGATATTTCTTGCATTTCAGAGAGTCGTCCATGAATCATAAAAGAGAGGAGAAAAAGAGATGCAGTTAAAGAAAAAACCAGTAACAGGAATGAAAGATATTTTACCTCAGGAAATGGAAATCCGCGATTATGTTATCGGACTGATTAAGGAAACTTAC
Organism: Blautia acetica; assembly: GCF_038739805.1. Taxonomy (NCBI): domain Bacteria; kingdom Bacillati; phylum Bacillota; class Clostridia; order Lachnospirales; family Lachnospiraceae; genus Blautia; species Blautia acetica. The sequence goes on from NZ_JBBEWO010000002.1 coordinate 22,085, forward strand.
AAACAGTTTGGTTTTACCTCCATGGAAGCACCCTGCGTAGAACACATTGAGAATCTGACCAGTAAGCAGGGCGGGGACAATGAAAAACTGATTTTCCGTATTCTGAAAAGAGGAGAAAAGCTGAAAATCAGTGAGGCCAAGGAAGAAAATGATTTGGTGGACAGTGGTCTGCGCTATGACCTTACCGTTCCACTGTGCCGTTTCTATTCCAACAATGCCAATGAACTGCCGCAGCCATTCAAGGCTCTGCACATCGGAAATGTATTCCGTGCAGACCGTCCTCAGAGAGGCCGTTTCCGTCAGTTTATGCAGTGTGATATTGATATTCTGGGCGAGCCGACTTTCCTGGCTGAAATTGATGTTATTCTGGCAACTTCCACTTTGGTAGGAAAGCTGGATTTCGACAGCTTTACCATTCGTATCAACGACAGAAGAATTTTAAAGGCCATGGCAGCTTACAGCGGTTTTCCGGAGGAATCCTTTACCCAGGTATTTATCATTCTGGATAAAATGGATAAAATCGGCATGGACGGCGTGGCAGCAGAGCTGGTGGAATCCGGTTTTGACCAGGCAGGCGTAGAAAAATATATGGATTTGTTCAAGGCTATGGGTGCCGGCGTTGACGGTGTGGCTTACTGCAAGGAAAAGCTGGAAGGATTTTTAGATCCGAAGGTGGCAGAGGATTTGACCACGATTATCGAGAGTGTCATGCAGGCTAAGACAGCCAACTTTAATCTGGAATTCGACCCCACGCTGGTACGCGGTATGTCCTATTATACCGGACCGATTTTTGAAATTTCCATTGACGGTTTTGCAGGCAGCGTAGGCGGCGGCGGCCGTTACGATGAGATGATTGGCAAGTTCACAGGAACACCAACACCGGCAACGGGATTTTCCATTGGATTTGAGCGTATTGTTATGCTGCTGATGGAGAAAGGCTTTAAAGTTCCGGGAACAAAAGAGAAGAAGGTTTACCTTCTGGACAAAAAGCTGTCCTCTGACAAGATTCTGGCAGTGATGAAAAAAGCCGGAGAAGAGCGTGCTGCCGGACAGAGCGTGAATATTGTCTATGCAAAGAAGAATAAGAAATTCCAGAAAGAGCAGCTGGAAAAAGAAGGATATTCTATTATAGAAGAAGTATACAACGATTCCGAATTATAAGAATCGGAAACAGCAGAAGGAGTAGATACTATCATGGCAGAATCAATGAATGGGCTGAAAAGAAGCCATAGATGTGCAGAAGTGACGAAAGCGGATATCGGAAGCACCGTAACCTTAATGGGCTGGGTGCAGAAAAGCCGGAATAAAGGCGGAATTGTGTTTGTAGATTTAAGAGACCGTTCCGGTATCATGCAGATTATTTTTGAAAACGAAGATATTGACGAGCAGGGCTTTGAAAAGGCAGGACGCTTGAAAAGTGAGTTTGTGATTGCGGTAAAAGGCCATGTAGAGGCACGTTCCGGTGCGGTAAATACCAATCTGGCTACCGGAGAAATTGAAGTGCGGGCTACGGAACTTCGTGTTTTATCTGAAGCGGAGACACCACCGTTTCCTATTGAAGAAAACAGCAAAACCAGAGATGAAGTGCGCTTAAAATACCGTTATCTGGATTTGAGAAGACCTGATTTGCAGAGAAATATGATGCTGCGCTCTCAGGTGTCTACCCTGGTTCGTCAGTTCCTGGCAAAAGAAGGGTTTCTGGAAATTGAGACACCGACTCTGATTAAGAGTACGCCGGAGGGAGCCAGAGATTATCTGGTGCCGAGCCGCGTGCACCCGGGAAGTTTTTATGCGCTTCCGCAGTCTCCCCAGATTTTTAAACAGCTTTTGATGTGCTCCGGTTATGACCGTTATTTCCAGCTGGCCAGATGTTATCGTGACGAAGATTTGCGTGCGGACCGCCAGCCGGAATTTACCCAGATTGATATGGAACTGTCTTTTGTAGATGTGGAAGATGTTCTGGACGTAAACGAAAGAATGTTGGCGTTCCTGTTTAAAGAGGTTCTGGATATAGAAGTACAGCTGCCTATTCAGAGAATGACCTGGCAGGAAGCCATGAACCGCTTTGGTTCTGACAAGCCGGATTTGCGGTTTGGCATGGAACTGACCGATGTTTCCGAAGTGGTAAAAGACTGTGAATTTGCAGTGTTTAAAGGCGCTTTGGAAAATGGCGGCAGTGTGCGTGGTATCAATGCCAAGGGACAGGGAGCTATGCCTCGTAAGAAAATTGATAAGCTGGTAGAATTTGCCAAAGGCTACGGAGCCAAAGGTCTGGCTTATATTGCCATTGGAGAAGACGGCACAGTGAAATCTTCTTTTGCCAAATTCATGAAGGAAGAGGAAATGGCAGCCTTGATTTCTGCTATGCAGGGAGAAAACGGCGACCTTCTGCTCTTTGCCGCAGATAAGACAAAGCTGGTATGGGATGTTTTAGGCGCACTGCGTCTGGAACTGGCAAAACAGATGAACCTTCTGGATAAAAACGAATATCGTTTCGTATGGATTACAGAATTCCCACTTTTAGAGTGGTCAGAGGACGACCAGAGATTTACTGCTATGCACCATCCGTTTACTATGCCTATGGAAGAGGATTTGCAGTATATTGATACAGACCCTGGCAGAGTTCGTGCAAAAGCCTATGACATTGTCTTGAACGGCAATGAAATCGGCGGCGGTTCTGTGCGAATCCATCAGGACGACATTCAGGAAAAAATGTTTGAAGCTCTGGGCTTTACAAAGGAAGAAGCGCAGAAGCAGTTCGGTTTCCTGTTAGATGCCTTTAAGTATGGCGTTCCGCCTCACGCAGGACTGGCTTACGGTCTGGACCGTCTGGTTATGCTTATGGCAAAGGTAGATTCCATTCGTGACGTCATTGCCTTCCCGAAGGTGAAAGACGCTTCCTGCCTCATGTCAGAGGCGCCGGATATTGTAGACGAAAAGCAGTTGGAAGAACTGGGCATTGCCATTCGTGTACAGGAAGAAGAAGCAGCAGAATAAAAGAACAGAAAAAGAGAGTCCCTCTGGATGTGGCCATGATGGCTGCGCCTGGCGGGACTCTCTTCTTATGTTTTTCATTTTGGGCAATTAGTTTTTGCTTTCCGAAACCGTATTCAGTGCGTTCTGCACATCTCCAAAAACAGCCTGAGAAACCTCAGGAGTCATTTGAATTTTCCAGTTTACTCCATCATTTACCAAAGGAATTTCTACATCGTGAGAAACTACGGCCTTATTTTGTTCCATACAGGAAAGCAGAAGTTCGTATTCTTTCTGTCTTCTTCCCTCAGAACCGCCTGCAAGAGCTGCAGAAGTTTTCAGCCACTTGGAAAGTTCTTCCTGATAAGTCTGCAGAATCTGTTCAAAGTCCACACTGGTAATGGCAGTCTGTACAACCGCAGAAGTACCGTCAATGGTTTCTTTTTTGATTTTAAAGTCAAAAGACTGATGAATTTGTTCCGTGACAGCCTGTATCAAGGTGTTCTTCTCAGAATCTTCTGTGTCTGTCAGAGTGTCAAGAGACAGATAATGTTTTAATTGTTCCGAATCAAACTCCTTCATTGTATGGAAATGTGTTTCTACAATTTCAGAAGGAGAGAGGAGATTGGAACTGGTGACATAGGAAAAGAAATTTCCCGTCAGAGTTTCATCTAACTTGGCGGTATGGATAACCTTCCAGGTGTCTCCTTTTTTTTTCAGAGAAATGTCTGCGGAAACAGACTGGGTTTTATAATCTTTGGATTCCAATAATTCTCTTAAAAGCGTGTAGGAATCTGCAGCAGAAGTTTGTACTTCACTGGGGCTGGCCTCTTGTTCGATATTCTTTTCCAGAGAAAGCCGGGCAAAATCTTTGGCCAGTTTTTGGCTGTTCATAATCTTTAATTTTGTATGAACAACGGCTTTATTTTCTGTAATGGAAATTTTCCCGATTTTATAAGAGAAGTCTTTATAAAAGAGCTGGAAAATATACGCAATGTCTTCCGAAAGGCCGTCCTCATTCTGGAAGACCAAAGCCATATCTTCTGTCTGCATATACTGCCGGGCCATCTCCGAATCAGAGTCCTTCAACTGGTTCAATTCTGTTTCCAAGGCTTTTCTCACATTTTTTTCCTCTTTGGAATCACAGCCGGAAAGGAAGAATAGAATCAGGCAGCAGCAGACGCATAAAAAAAGCGTTGTTTTTCTGGGGGTCATATCAGTTCTCCATGTTTTCTTTTTCTTTTGTAGTATAACCTGAAATAGGATGTTTCAAGTGTATTTCATTAGTTTATCAAAATTGTGTATAACTTGCAACACAATGCAGGAACAGAAATCCATAGAATCGTAAGAAAAATGTAAAATAATGCGTAAATTTTAAGAAAAAAACCGGGGACATCCCGGCTATTTTTTGATATACTAGGGGTATAAACGGACGAAATTAACGATATGCAATAAAAAATCTGAAAAAGAAAAGAGGTAGCATATGAAGAAAAAACAGAAAATCATAGCAGGTGTCTGTGCAGCAGTATGCATCGGAGGGCTGGCAGCAGGAATTTTTTTCAGCCACAATAAGAAAGAAAAAGACGGGAAAGAACTGGCTTATGTCATGAGCGTTTCCTCTATGAATGAAATGGCGGGAATCCAGCGGATGTCCGGCGTGGTAGAATCCCAGAAAACCCAGGATATTCAAAAAGATTCGGAAAGAGAAGTAAAAGAAGTCCTGGTAAAGGCAGGAGATGAGGTGGATGTAGGAACCGCATTGTTTACATATGATACAGAAAAACTGGAAGCTGATTTGCAGCAGGCCCAGTTGGATTTGGAAAGAGCAGATAATGATATGGCAAATCTGAAAGCCCAGATTGCCCAACTGCAAAAAGATAAAGAAAATGCGTCAGAGGATGAACAGCTTTCTTATACGACCCAGATACAATCCGGGGAAATGGACTTGAAAAAAAGCGAATATGAGAGAAAAGCAAAAGAGGTAGAAATCAACCGCCTCCAGAGCCAGATACAGAATTCTACCGTGAAAAGTGATATGAAAGGCGTTGTAAAATCTGTAAACAATGAAAATAGTTCCAACAGCAACATGTACAGCGATTCCAGCCAGGCTTTTATGACAATTCTGGCTACGGGACAATACCGTATCAAAGGAAAGGTCAATGAGCAGAATGTTTCTCAGGTTGTAGAGGGACAGCCGGCCATTATCCGTTCCCGTGTGGATGAAAATATGACCTGGAGAGGGACATACACAGCGGTGGATACGAAAAATCCCAATAACAGCAGCAATAACATGATGTATGGAATGTCTTCAGAGGAAGCCTCCCAGAATACCTCAACTTCCTATCCCTTCTATGTAGAACTGGAATCTTCGGAAGGACTGCTTTTGGGACAGCATGTGTATATTGAGCAGGACAACGGACTGGAAGAAAGGGAAAAAGGCATTTGGCTGGATGAAGCTTTTATTGCGGATATAGATAAGAAGCCTTATGTATGGGCAGAGACCGGGAAAGGCACACTGGAGAAAAGAACCGTGGTGCTTGGAACCTATGATGAGAATATGATGCAGTATAAGATTGAAAAAGGTCTGAAAAGTTCAGATTATGTGGCTTATCCCCAGGAATTTTTAAAAGAAGGTATGAAAACCACCCATGAGATAGAAAACAGCACCATGGGCGGCGATACGGGCGGAGAAGTTCTGCCGGAGGGAGAATCCGTTCCGGAGGGAGAAGTATTGCCGGAAGGCGAAATGGTTCCGGAAGGCGAAACAGTACCGGAGGGTGAAGAACAGCCGGCAGAAACTTCAGAGGAAGGAAACGATGTAGCATTAGGTGGCTTACAAAAGGAATCAAATTTCCTTCCGGGAATCTGAAAGAAAGGGGAAAGCTATGGATAAAAAGAAAATAAAAATAGCGGTCATCAGTACGGCAGGTATTTTGTTAGCCGGGACAGGTATCTGGTTTGGAGTGACAAAGCTGCAGAAAGCAACGGTCAGTGTGTATTCTATGAATGAGCTTTCTCAGTCTGTATTCGGAGATATGCCCAGTCTGGAAGGCTCTGTTTCCTCCAACGTATCCCAGCAGGTGCATCTTGCAGACAAACAGATTGTATCCCAGGTTTTTGTGAAAGAAGGGCAGGAAGTAAAAGAAGGCGACCCTCTTTTATCTTATGATATGACGCTGGTAAATCTGGACTTGGAAATGGAAAAGTTAAATAAACAGCAGTTGGAAATTAAGAAAAAGGGTCTGGAGCAGGAACTGCAGAAGTTAAAAGAAGATAAAAGCCAGATGGCATCCACAAAGAAAAGTTATGAATTGCAGCCTCTGAACCAGACTTCAGAGCAGCCTTCCAACCCGGAAAATTCGGAAGGGGAAGATACCGGGGCAGGAAATGGAACAGATAACGGCACGGCCACACCCCCGGGAGAGAATCCGCCTGGGGAGCAGGGAGAAGAGGGAAGCGGAGAAACCGTCACACCTCCAAATGGGGAAGAGACTCCGGATAACGGAGCGAACCAGGAAACGCCGGATACAGAAAAACCTTCCGGTGCTTACCAGCGGCTTTATCGTGATGTGACACTTCCCAGCACCGAATTTCCCGATGACGATGCCATTATAGAAAATGCCATTCCCTATAAAAGAATGGGAGAAAACAGCGCTTATGACGTTTATCTGTGTAAACAGAATGTGCTGATTCAGGGAGCTTTTCTCAATCAGCTTGCAGGCTTTGATGAATCCGGAGAACGGGTGAGAGACCCGTATTCCTGTATTTTAGAAGTGCGCAGTGAGGATTGTACAGATGGTGTGCTGCTGGCTTCTATGACACTGGATGGAAGCGTTTTGGAAAACAGTGTAGAGCCGTCTGCCTGGTTTGCTACCAGCCTTGGGAAGAATCAGTGGGAAGAATTGCTTCCGCAGGAGCCCCAGGATGATACCTGGGAAGAACTGCCTGATGGTATGGGAAATATGATGCCGGAAGAAGACATTATCGGCGGTTATTCCAAAGAAGAACTGGAAAAAGCCATTGGAGAAAAAGAAAGAGAAATTTCCACAGCAGCGCTGGATATTAAAGAAGCCCAACTGAAAATTCAGAAGGTGGAACAGCAGCTTCAGGAAGAAACCGTGAAAAGTACGGTAAACGGTGTGGTAAAAACAGTAGGAGACCCTGCAAAGGGGGAAATTGACGGAGAACCCTTTATGGTAGTAGAAAGCAGCGGCGGCGTTTACATACAGGGTGTGGTGGCCGAAAATGTACTGGATAAGGTAAAAGCGGGGCAGATACTGACCGGAATGGGATATGAATCCATGATGGGATTTGAGGCAGAAGTGAAAGAAGTTTCTCCTTATCCCCAGGATAATTATTCTATGGGCGGCGACAGGGAAATGTCTTATTATCCATTTACAGCGTTTATCAAGGACAGCACAGGGTTAAAGGATAACGAAATGGTAAGCCTGGATGTTCCTCAGGAAGACAACAGTATTCAGGGGATTTTTATCAGTAAACAGTTTATCCGAAACAAAGACGGAAAAGACTTTGTATACAAAGAAGGGAAAAACGGAAAACTGGAAAAGCAGACAGTGAAAACCGGCCAGATTTTCTATGGAGAATTGGTGGAAATCAAAGAAGGCATTACCGAAGAAGACTATCTGGCATTTCCCTATGGGAAAAAGGTAAAAGACGGGGCAAAAGTAAAGAGAAGTGAAATTTCAGAGCTTTATAATATGTATTAAGAAAGGAAAGCAGATACATGATTGAAAATATAAGATTGTCGTTCCAGGGAATCTGGGCACATAAAATGCGTTCCTTTTTGACCATGCTGGGTATTATTATCGGCATTGCCTCTTTGATATCCATTGTGTCTACCATCAAAGGAACCAATGAGCAGATTAAGAAAAATCTTATCGGTGAAGGGGATAATGTGGTTGATATTTATCTGAGTGATAACGGAAGTGAATATCAGATTGAATATCAGGGAATCCCGGAAGGCGTGCCTGTGATTTCGCAGGAACAAAAGGAAAAAATTCTGGATTTAAAAGAAGTGGAAAATGCAACGCTTTATCAGTCAAGGCAGTATGCCAGCGGGATTTATTATAAGGATAAAAGCATCAATGGCGGAAATGTACTGGGCATTGACAAAGACTATCTGGATACCTGTGGGTATCAGGTGATTCGCGGACGGGGATTTTCAGATAAGGATTATGAAAAATACAGCAAAGTGATTCTCATGGATGAAACCGCAGCAGGCAGTCTCTTTGAAAAGGGAGAAGAAGTAGGGAAAACCGTGGAAATTCAGGGAGAACCCTTTACGGTAACAGGCATTATTAAGAAAGTGGAAGAATTTGAGCCTGTGATTAACAGTATAGAAGAATATAATACCTATTACAGCAGCAGCGGCGGCGTGGTTCTTATGCCGTCTGCAGCCTGGCCGGTGGTATATCAGTATGATGAGCCGCAGATAGTTTCCGTTAAAGCGCCTTCTCCGGAAGAGATGAGCGCAGCCGGAAAGAAAACAGCTAAAATTTTAAATGAATCGATTACCTCGTCCACAGGTACCATAAAGTACGAAGCAAAGGATATGATGGAAAAGGCCAAAGGCCTGCAGCAGATTAGCGAGAGCACCAATCGTCAGCTTTTGTGGATTGCCAGCATTTCCCTTCTGGTAGGAGGAATCGGCGTTATGAATATTATGTTGGTGTCTGTGACGGAGCGGACGGGTGAAATCGGTTTGAAAAAGGCTATTGGAGCCAATAAATGCAGAATTTTGGGGCAGTTTCTTACAGAAGCCTCGGTGCTGACCAGTATCGGTGGAATTTTAGGCGTGTTTGCGGGAATTATTCTGGCGGCAGGAATTGCTAAAATGTCCGGAACTCCCATGGTTATCAGTATTCCGGCAGCCGTAGGTGCCGTGGTGTTCTCCACGGTTATCGGAATCGTATTCGGACTGCTTCCCTCCATTAAAGCGGCGAATTTAAGTCCTATTGAAGCCCTGCGGAGAATGTAAAAAAGGATTGTATTTAAACAGGCTCTATGGTATCATTAGAACTAGCGACTTAAAATAGAAAAGGAGCTCAAAACCATGGAGAAAACAAGAGTCAAAATTGTAACGGACAGCAACAGCGGCATTACCCAGAAACAGGCAGAGGAACTGGGAATTACCGTGCTTGCCATGCCATTTTATATTGATGAACAATTATATTTTGAAGATATCACACTTACCCAGGAGGAATTTTACAGACATCTGGAGAAGGATGCGGCTATTTCTACCTCTCAGCCTTCTCCTGCAGATGTTATGGAAACATGGGAAAAACTGCTGAAAGACTGTGAAGAAATCGTGCATATTCCCATGTCCAGCGGGCTGAGCAATTCCTGTCAGACCGCTTTTGTTCTGGCAAAGGAATTTAACGGAAAAGTGCAGGTGGTGGATAATCAGCGCATTTCTGTAACCCAGAGACAGTCGGTTATGGACGCCATGGCTCTGGCAAAGGCCGGAAAATGTGCGGCAGAGATTAAGGAAGTTCTGGAAAGGGAAGCGGGAGAATCCAGTATTTATATTACCCTGGAAACGTTGAAATATTTGAAAAAAGGCGGCAGAATCACACCTGCGGCGGCAGCCCTTGGTACCGTGCTGAATTTAAAGCCGGTTCTGCAGATTCAGGGGGACAAGCTGGATGCGTTTTCAAAAGCCAGAGGAAAGAAGCAGGCGAAGCGTACCATGCTGCAGGCTATGAAGGCAGACCTGGAAGGCAGATTCCGCCAATATACGGAAAAAGGGCTGATGTGTCTGGAAGCGGCTTATGCGGGAAATCCCGAGGAAGCGCTGGAGTGGAAGGAAGAGCTGGAAAAGCAGTTCCCCGGTATGCCTGTGCATATGGACCCTCTGTCTTTAAGCGTAGCCTGCCATATTGGACAGGGCGCTCTTGCGGTAGCAGTTTCAAAAAAAGTGGAAGTGGAGTAAAAGTACATGAAGAGAATTGTTGAACATATAGAAGCAGTATTAAAAGAGGCATTTCTGGCAGCCGGATATGATGAAAAATTTGCAAAGGCAACGGTTTCCAATCGTCCGGACCTCTGTGAATACCAGTGCAACGGCGCCATGGCGGCAGCGAAAACATATAAAAAAGCCCCCATTATGATTGCAAACGATGTGGTGGAAAAACTGCAGAACAGTGAAATCTTTGAAACCATAGAGGCTGTCAATCCGGGATTTATCAATATCAAGATAAGCAAAAACTATCTGGCAGGGTATTTAAATGACATGCTGGAAGATAACAAACTGTCTGTAGAAGAGAGTAAAGAGCCCAAAACCATTGTCATCGACTACGGCGGACCAAACGTGGCAAAACCGCTTCATGTAGGACATCTGCGTTCCGCAATTATTGGTGAAAGTATTAAGAGAATGGGACGTTTTCTGGGACATAAAGTGATTGGTGATGTACATCTGGGAGACTGGGGTCTGCAGATGGGGCTGATTATTACAGAACTGTCCAAAAGACAGCCGGATTTGGTGTACTTTGATGAAAGCTATGAAGGAGAATATCCTAAAGAACCACCATTTACCGTAAGCGAACTGGAGGAAATCTATCCAACAGCCAGCGGCAAATCCAAAGAAGATGAAGCTTATAAAAGTGAAGCCTTAGAAGCGACTCTGCAGCTGCAGCAGGGCAGAAGAGGGTATCGTGCCCTGTGGAAACACATTATGGAAGTGTCTGTGGCAGATTTGAAGAAGAACTATGCCAAATTAAAAGTAGATTTTGACCTCTGGAAAGGTGAGGCTGACGCAGACGCCTACATTCCGGATATGGTAAAATACCTGAAGGACAACGGATATGCGTATATGGACCAGGGCGCCCTGGTGGTAGATGTGAAAGAGGAGTCTGACACAAAAGAAATCCCGCCGTGTATGATTTTAAAATCGGACGGTGCGTCTCTGTACAATACTACCGATTTGGCAACGATTGTGCAGCGTATGGAAGATTTTCATCCGGATGAAATCATTTATGTGGTGGATAAACGTCAGGAACTGCATTTTGTACAGGTGTTCCGCTGTGCAAAGAAAGCGAACATGGTGGATGAAGATACAAAGCTTTCCTTTGTGGGATTTGGCACCATGAATGGAAAAGACGGAAAGCCTTTCAAGACAAGAGAAGGCGGTGTTATGCGTCTGGAACGTCTCATTGCGGAAATCAATGAAGAAATGTACAAAAAAATTGTGGAAAACCGCAGTGTAAAAGATGAAAATGCAGAGCATACGGCGCAGCTGGTTGGCTTATCTGCCATTAAATATGGAGACTTGTCTAACCAGGCTTCCAAGGATTATATATTTGATATTGACCGTTTCACTTCTTTTGAAGGAAATACGGGTCCGTATATTTTGTATACTATTGTGCGTATCAAGTCTATCTTAAACCGTTACGCAGAAGAAGGCAAAAATCCGAAACAGGGAAGCATTCAGGGCGCAGTCAGCGACAGTGAAAAGACATTGATGCTGGAACTTTCCAGATTCAATTCCATTATTGAACCTGCTTTTGAAGAAAAAGCGCCTCATAGAATCTGCTCCTATATTTATGATTTGGCAAATGCTTTTAACAGCTTTTATCACAACACCAGAATTCTGGCAGAGGAAGACCAAAGCAAACAGACTTCCTGGATTCGTCTGCTGGCCTTGACAGAGAAGGTTCTGGAAACCTGTATTGATTTGCTGGGATTTGACGCCCCGGAGAGAATGTAAGGAGAAAAGGAGACAAGTATGAAAGATACAAATTGCGCGTACTGTATGGAGGGAACACTAGTAGATGCCTTCGGAATTAAAATATGTGAACTGGAGACTTCTAAAGTATATTTGTTTAAAGAACAGAGCCATCCGGGAAGAGTGATTGTAGCCCACAAGAAACATGTGAGCGAAATTACAGAACTGACAGCACAAGAGAGAGCAGCTTATATGGAAGATATTAACAAAGTAGCCCAGGCGGTACATCAGCTGTTCCATCCGGATAAAGTGAATTACGGAGCGTACGGAGATACAGGGCATCATCTGCACTTTCATCTGGTACCGAAATATAAAGACCAGTATGAATGGGGCGGAACCTTTGCCATGAATCCTGCTGAAAAAACTCTGACAGAAACAGAGTATGCGGATATGGTGGAAAAATATAGAGAAGTGCTTATGAAATAATCTCAGGTTATGAAAAAAGAACAAGGAATCCAAGACAGCAGAAGAAAAGAAGCTGTCTATGGATTCCTTTTTTGAACAGACTTTTTACACAAACAGAAAAAGACTGCCGCAGCAGCCTTTTTCTAAGAACTTTAAATCATTCAGAAATTATTCCTGAGGACCAGCAGCAACTAATGCTTTACCAGCTTCGTTTCCTTCGTATTTAGCGAAGTTCTTAACGAATCTCTGAGCCAGGTCTTTTGCTCTTGTTTCCCATTCGGAAGCGTCAGCATAAGTATCGCGTGGGTCAAGGATGTTAGAATCTACACCAGGAAGTTCTGTAGGTACTTCAAAGTTGAAGTGAGGAATCTTCTTAGTAGGAGCGTTTAAGATATCTCCGTTTAAGATAGCATCGATGATACCACGAGTATCTTTGATGGAGATACGTTTTCCTGTTCCGTTCCATCCTGTATTTACCAGGTATGCTTTTGCGCCGCTCTGTTCCATTTTCTTAACAAGCTCTTCTGCATATTTTGTTGGGTGCAGTTCCAGGAAAGCCTGGCCGAAGCAAGCTGAGAAAGTTGGTGTAGGCTCTGTGATTCCACGTTCTGTACCAGCCAGTTTTGCTGTAAATCCAGACAGGAAGTAGTACTGAGTCTGTTCCGGTGTCAGGATAGATACTGGAGGCAGTACGCCAAATGCATCTGCAGACAGGAAGATAACTTCTTTTGCTGCCGGTGCGGAAGAAACAGGGCGAACAATGTTTTCAATATGGTTAATCGGATAAGATACACGAGTATTTTCTGTTACGCTCTTATCTGTGAAGTCAATTTTTCCTTCGGAATCCAGAGTAACGTTTTCAAGAAGAGCGTTACGTTTGATTGCGTTGTAGATATCTGGTTCGGATTCTTTATCCAGATCGATAACTTTTGCGTAGCAGCCGCCTTCAAAGTTGAATACGCCGTTGTCATCCCAGCCATGTTCGTCATCACCGATAAGAAGACGTTTCGGGTCTGTGGACAGAGTTGTTTTACCTGTTCCGGAAAGACCGAAGAAGATAGCTGTGTTTTCACCGTTTAAGTCTGTGTTTGCAGAGCAGTGCATGGAAGCGATACCCTTTAACGGCAGGTAGTAGTTCATCATAGAGAACATACCTTTTTTCATTTCTCCGCCGTACCATGTATTTACGATAACCTGCTCACGGCTTGTAATGTTAAACATAACAGCTGTTTCGGAGTTTAATCCTAATTCTTTGTAGTTTTCTACTTTTGCTTTGGAAGCGTTGTATACGATGAAATCAGGCTCAAAGTTTTCCAGTTCTTCTGCTGTAGGCTGGATAAACATATTTGTAACAAAGTGAGCCTGCCAAGCAACTTCTACGATGAAACGGATAGCCATACGGGTATCTTTGTTTGCGCCGCAGAAAGCGTCTACAACGTACAGTTTTTTATTGGAAAGTTCTTTGATAGCCAGGTCTTTTACAGTAGCCCATGCTTCCTGTGAAGCCGGATGGTTATCATTTTTGTATTCGTCAGAAGTCCACCATACAGTATCTTTGGAGTTCTCATCCATAACAATATATTTGTCTTTAGGAGAACGTCCGGTGTATACACCTGTCATTACGTTCACTGCGCCAAGTTCACTTTCCTGACCTTTTTCAAAACCTTCCAGTTCCGGTTTTGTTTCTTCAGCGAATAATAATTCATAAGAAGGATTGTGAACGATTTCAGTCGTTCCTGTGATGCCGTACTTGCTTAAATTCAATTCTGCCATCTTACATGTACCTCTCTTTTCTTTCATAATAATCACCGGAATTCAGCCTGAAAAACAGGCTTCCGTGATATTCCTTTTCAGAGAAACCAGTAACCTGGTTCTCTTTTCTATTATACATATTTACCTCAATAAATCAATAAAAAAAATATAGATTTTATAAAAATTGTTTAAATTTTAACGACTTTTACCCTTTAACCGGGAAAAACATAAATGCTATGATGTAATATAGAAAAAACAGGATGAAAAAGGGGATGGAGATTCTTACACGGGAAGAAGTGGAATCCATAATTTCCAACATTTCCCATCAGGTTGATAAGCTGGAGTTTTTTATGCAGAGCATGATTCTGTGATGTTGTTCCCCTTTGGCGGCTTCACTTTAGGGAAACGGTATTTGGGTGAAAGGTTGTCTTCGTCATCCTGCCAGATGCGGGAAAAGAAATCATATGTAAATTACTAATGGGGAGCCGGATACAGCAAGGCTGATGCTGGCAAACAGTGAGTTTTTGATCCTTTTGAATCAGGCAACCACAGACCGGGATGAACTGGCTTTCCGAAGAATGCGCAGTTGTATCGATTAATGACAACCCGGTGAATTCCCAGTCCATCTTGGGATATGGACTGGTAGCTTATTAAAATAGGAAAAAATCAAAAATGGATTGCGTTGTAGGAGCCGAGGAACAATGTTATAATAGGAAAGGCGGGCAGGACATATGTCCTGCCTGATATCCTGAGATATAAATACTAACCAGGATGCTCATGAGATGATTTATTACTCGATTGAAATAAACTATAATCAATCGTCTTCGCCGCAAATTTTTGACGATTTGTCAAGCGTTTTTTTAAAAAAGTGGGAGATTTTTTGAAACAGGGGTCTGGAAGCTATGTGAAATCAGGGCTGAAGATTCCGAGAAGATATAAAACTGTTTGGGAGGACAGGAATATGTGGATATTTTATGCAATAGGTTCTTCCTTTTTTGCCGGAGTGACAGCCGTTCTTGCCAAATGCGGAATCCGAAAGACGGATACCGATGTGGCAACGGCCATTCGTACCATAGTGGTACTGCTGTTTTCCTGGCTTATGGTTTTTCTTACAGGGGCAGAAACAGGAATGGTACAAATCAGCAGCAGAACATTTTTATTTCTGATTCTGTCCGGTCTGGCCACGGGGGCCTCCTGGCTGTGCTATTTTCATGCACTGCAAAAAGGGGATATAAACAGGGTGGTTCCCATTGACAAATCCAGCACGGTGCTGACCATTGTGCTGGCTCTGCTATTTCTGGGAGAAGGAATGAGCTGGAAGAAAGCGCTGTCCGTAATTTTGATTGGCGCAGGAACGCTGCTGATGATTGCGCCAAAGGCAGCAGAAGGGCAGGAAAATCATACAAAGGGCAGAGAGTGGCTGGCATATGCTGTTCTGTCCGCAGTATTTGCCAGTTTGACAGCCATTCTTGGGAAAATTGGAATTCAGCATGTAGATTCCAATCTGGGCACAGCCATCCGAACCACAGTAGTGCTGTTTATGGCGTGGATTAAGGTGTTTGCTGCCGGAAAACAGAGGGAGGTTAAGCAGATAGAGAAAGGGGAGTTTGGATTTCTGATGCTGTCCGGTCTGGCTACAGGAGTTTCCTGGCTGTGCTATTATCGGGCTTTGCAGGAAGGGCCTGCCAGTGTAGTGGTGCCCATTGATAAACTGAGTATTCTGGTTACTATTTTGTTTTCCGCAGTGGTATTTGGGGAAAAATTGTCAAAGAAAGCGGCGTTTGGTCTGGGCTGCATGGTTTTTGGAACGGTTTGGCTGGCTTTTCAGTGAGAAAACAGGAATTTCACCTGTTTTCTCTTTTGAGATATGGTACTTCGGGAATGTTGTGCGAGATGGTCTGGAGCAGGCAGGGGTATGGCTGTCAAAGTCTGAACTTTATCAGGGTTTTCACAGACATTTTGGAGAGACACCGTCTGCTTTCCAAAGCACCAATGCAGGTGTTTTCACAAAGTAGATTTCTTCTCCGTTTTCCAGGGTATTCCACCCCTCCTTAAGTATCTCCGGATTGTATAGCTTTGCCGCTTCTTCATAATCCATCCAGTCGTAACCAACGCGGTTGATGTCTTCTTTGCTGAGATTTTCCGGTCTGGTACAGTAAGTGATACGGAATCTGCCGTCGGATGAACCTTGGATTAAGTGGGCAGCCGCCATAATACGGTTTTCAAAGACACCTTTTCGGAACAGTTCTAATACATAGTCCCGTCCTTTATATCCATATGTTCTGGTCATTTGGTCCATTTCCTCGTTTTCACCAAAGGACTTGACCCCGGGTGTGAGAATTATCAAATCTCCACCGTCTGCTACAGCCATGCGGGTGCGGCTATTTTGATTTTTGTGTCCATTTTATCCTTGTTCCAGGGGGTCCTTACGGGATTGATGATGTAAACCGTTTCTTTCCTGTTTTTGCAGAGTAAAAGTAGACTTTTCATTTGCAGACTGCTATAATAAGAACTCGCATAGGTATACAGTTATAGGAAATTGAGGAAAAATATATGTTAGAGTCAGTGAAAAATAATAACAAACTGTTGCCGGAGCAGGTATCTGAGCAGATTGCTAATCTGATTACCGACAGAGCTCTGCACGCTGGTGATAAACTGCCAAATGAATTTGAAATGGCAGAACAGCTTGGTGTGGGAAGAGGCACTATCCGGGAAGCGGTAAAAATTCTGGTATCCAGAAATGTAGTAGAGATAAAAAGAGGAAGAGGTACTTTCGTGTGCCATCATCCGGGTGTGGTCGATGATCCTTTTGGTTTTGCTTTTGTAAAAGACAAAAAGAAGCTGGCTATGGATTTATGCGAAATCCGTATGATTATTGAGCCTGAGATTGCTGCGCTGGCGGCAGAGAGAGCCACAGAAGAAGAAGTAGAGGAACTACAGAAAACAGCGGATGAGGTGGCAGTGCTTTGCAGACAGAGAAAGCAGCACATGGAAAAGGATATTGAGTTCCATGAAAAAGTAGCAAAATACAGCAAAAATTCTGTAACGCCAAAGCTGATTCCGGTGATTCAGGCAGGTGTGTCTGTGTTTATTCATGTTACAGACCTGTCGCTGGCCCTGGACACTATCCGAACCCACCAGATGATTGTGGATGCCATTCGTGCTCATGATTCTCAAAAAGCCAGAGAAGCCATGATTGAACATTTACGGAATAACAAAGAGAAGATTGAGGAAATGAAGGAGCTGTCGCAGTAATGCGGCGGCTTTTTCTATTAGAGGAAATGCCGGGAATTGTTTTGGATTATGGAATTTTCCTGTGAAAAAAGTAAGATTTCGGGAAGGCATTCTCTTGACGCAAGGAGAAAATAGTGCTAAAATACAAATAGATATGACGTATGATGTCTTAAAACAAAAGAGAGAAACCTTATAAAAAACTTCCAAATACTTATGGAAAAGGAGAATGATTATGGAATTAAGAAGTCAGGAATTAAGAAAAATTGCACCGGAATTAGACCCTCTTCGTCTGGGAACAGGCTGGAAGGTAGAAGATTTGTCAAAACCTCAGATTATGATTGAAAGTACCTTCGGAGACAGCCATCCGGGCAGCGGACATCTTCTGGAACTGGTGGAAGAGGCCAGAGAAGGAATCGCAGAGGCAGGCGGCCATGGGGCCAGATACTTTACAACAGATATCTGTGACGGAGAAGCTCAGGGACATGATGGTATTAATTACTCTCTGGCTTCCAGAGATATGATTGCCAATATGATTGAGATTCATGCCAATGCGACGCCTTTTGACGGTGCTGTGTTTGTGGCAAGCTGTGATAAGGGTATGCCGGCACACTTAATGGGTGTGGGAAGAGTGAATATTCCCTCTATTGTAGTGACAGGCGGCGTTATGGATGCGGGTCCGGACCTGCTGACACTGGAACAGATTGGAAAATACAGCGCAATGTGTGAACGTGGAGAAATCACAGAAGAGAAGCTGACTTACTATAAGCAGCACGCCTGCCCATCCTGCGGCGCCTGCTCCTTTATGGGAACAGCCTCTACCATGCAGATTATGGCAGAAGCCCTGGGATTAATGCTGCCGGGCAGCGCCCTGATGCCTGCTACCAGCCCGGATTTAAGAAAAGTGGCAAAAGAAGCCGGAAAACAGGCAGTATGGCTGGCAGAGCACAATCTGACACCGGATAAAATTGTTACGATGAAATCTTTTGAAAATGCAATTATGGTGCACGCAGCCATTTCCGGTTCCACCAACTCTCTTCTTCATCTGCCGGCCATTGCCAGGGAATTTGGTATTGAAATTGACGGAGATACCTTTGACAGACTCCACAGAGGAGCTCATTACCTTCTGAATATCCGTCCGGCAGGAGAGTGGCCTGCACAGTATTTCTACTATGCAGGCGGTGTGCCGACAATTATGGAAGAAATTAAAGATATGCTGCATCTGGATGTGATGACCGTTACCGGAAAAACACTGGGGGAAAATCTGGAAGATTTAAAGAAGAATGGATTCTATGACAAATGCGATGCCTATCTGGCAAAAGTGGGATTAAAGAGAGAAGACGTCATTCGTCCCTTTGATAAGCCTTTCGGTACAGACGGAAGCATTGCCGTTCTTTACGGAAACCTGTGTCCTGACGGAGCAGTGGTGAAACACACAGTTGTTCCAAAAGAAATGTTTGAGGCGACCTTAAAGGCCCGCCCCTTTGATTGCGAAGAAGACGCTATTCATGCGGTACTGACTCATGAAATTAAACCGGGGGACGCTGTGATTATCCGCTATGAGGGACCGAAAGGAAGCGGAATGCCGGAAATGTTCTATACCACAGAAGCGATTGCTTCTGACGGAGAATTGGGAGCTTCTATTGCACTTTTGACAGACGGAAGATTTTCCGGCGCATCCAAGGGCCCGGCTATTGGACATATTTCTCCGGAAGCAGCCCAGGGCGGCCCGATTGCTCTGGTAGAAGAGGGCGATTTGATTGAGGTGAATATTCCAAACCGTGTACTCCGTATTGTGGGAATTGCAGGAGAAAAGAAGACAGAAGAAGAAATCCAGGAAATTTTAAAAGAACGTAAGAAAAACTGGACACCGAAGCCATTAAAATATGACAAAGGTGTATTGAAAATATTCTCAGAACATGCAGTTTCTCCTATGAAAGGCGGGTACATGAAATAATGAATCTGTTCGATATTACAGGGAAAAAAGCCATTGTCACAGGAGGAACCAGAGGGCTTGGCTATGGTATGGCAGAGGGCTTTCTGGAAGCCGGCTGTGAGGTGGCTATTGTAGGAACTTCAGATAAAGTGTATGAGGTGGCAGAAGACTTCCAAAAAAGAGGTTTTTCCTGCTACGGCGTAAAAGGAAACCTGGGAGAGCGGGAAGATGTTTATCGGGTATTCCGGGAATGTGTCGAAAAGCTGGGCGGTGATTTGGATATTTTGCTGACGGCTCACGGCATACAGAGAAGACACAGCGCAGAAGAGTTTCCCATGGAAGAGTGGGATGAGGTGATTGGTGTGAATCTGACTTCCGTTTTTATTCTGTGTCAGGAAGCAGGGAAACTTATGCTGAAAAAGGGATATGGCAAGATTATCACCATTGCTTCTATGAATTCGTTTTTTGGAGGGCAGACCATTCCGGCCTATGCAGCAGCAAAAGGCGGCGTGGCGCAGCTGACCAAAGAGCTGACCAATGACTGGCTGGCCAGAGGGGTGAATGTCAATGCCATTGCCCCTGGCTATATGGCAACCGAGATGAACAAAGCTCTGTTAGACCCTGAAAATCCCAGATTTGCTTCTATTTCAGAGAGAATCCCGGCACATCGCTGGGGAACCGGAGAGGATATGAAGGGGACAGCTATTTTCCTGGCCTCTCATGCCAGCGACTATGTAAGCGGCGCTGTGATTCCGGTGGATGGCGGATATCTGGTGAAGTAAGATACATGGATACCTGTATAAAGGAGCGGATAAGTATGAATAAAAAACAGAAAAGTGCACCCCAGCGGCTTTTATGGGCGCAGTTTGATGCCTTGCAGATGGGCTCCGGCTGGGACGAAGAGGATATTCAAAAACCTCAGATATTGTTGGAGGATGTCTTTGGAGACAGTCATCCCGGCAGTGTTCATCTGGCAGGGCTTATGGAACAGGCCAAATACGGAGTCTTTGAAAAAGGTGGATTTCCCGCTCAGTACCACACCACGGATATCTGTGACGGCTGTGCCCAGGGACATGACGGTATGAATTATATTCTGGCTTCCAGGGAAGCTATCTGTGATATGATAGAGGTGCATGGCAGTGTGTATCCCTGGGACGGAATGATTTTGTCTGCCTCCTGTGACAAGTCCATTCCTGCCCAGTTAAAGGCGGCTGCCCGTCTGGATATTCCTGCTATTTTTGTACCTGGCGGCAGTATGCGCCCCGGACCTGATATGACAACTTCCTTAGTGGCAGGGGATATTTCCCTGCGTCAAAAGAGAAAAGATGCCATTACGCCAGAGGAAATCCGGGATTATAAGAAAACAGGATGTCCTTCCTGTGGAGCCTGCACGTTTCTGGGAACAGCCAGTACTATGCAGTGTATGGCTGAGGCATTGGGACTGGCGCTTCCCGGTTCAGCGCTTATGCCGGCTACCATGCGGGATATTCTGGCCTGTGCCAGAAAAGCAGGACGCCAGATTATGAAATTAGTAGAAAAAGATATAAAAGTCAGTGATATTCTCACAAAAGAAGCACTGGAGAACGCCATTGTGGTACACAGCGCCATTGGGGGTTCTACCAATGCCACTCTGCACTTGCCTGCTATTGCAAGAGAATTGGGAATTTATCTGGAACCGGAGCTTTTCGATGAAATCAACCATAGGGTTCCTCATTTGGGAAATATTACTCCAAGTGGAGAGCATTTAACCGAAGCCTTCTGGTTTGCAGGAGGCATTCCTATGGTGGAACTGGAACTGAGAGATATGCTGCATTTGGATGTGATGACCGTAACCGGAAAAACGCTGGGAGAAAATCTGGAAGAGATTCAAAAGGAGGGCTTTTTTGAACGCAATATCGGTTATCTGCACAATTATGGTTTGCACAGAGGGCAAGTTATTTTCCCGGTGGAAAAAGCAGAAGAAAAAGGTTCTGTGGCTGTTTTACGGGGAAATCTGGCGCCAGACGGGGCAGTTATCAAATATTCTGCCTGCACGCAGGAAATGCGGGAACGCAAAGGACCGGCAAAAGTGTATAACAGCGAGGAGGAAGCTTATCAGGCCGTGGTAGAGGGCAGGGTAAATCCCGGAGATATGCTGGTTATCCGTTATGAAGGCCCAAGAGGAAGCGGAATGCCGGAAATGTTGATGACAACAGAGGCCATTGTCTGCGATGAACGGCTCAATGGTTCCGTGGCCTTGATTACAGACGGGCGTTTTTCCGGTGCTACCAGAGGAGCGGCTATTGGACATGTATCTCCGGAAGCAGCAGGAGGCCCGCTGGCTTTTATTGAAACGGGTGACATTTTGAAGTACAGTGTGGAAAAACGTTATCTGAACGTTGTGGGAATCCAGGGACAGGAATTACCCGAGGAAGAGATTCAGAAAGTTTTGAAGGAACGAAGCCAGGCAGGTATTATCCCCCGTCCTAAACGGAAAGGGCTGTTTGGACGTTATACCAGACATGCACTTTCCGCCATGGAGGGGGCAGGATACGAAGAGTAGGGAGGAACATTATGAAGGCAAAATGGATTACACCGGTAGTGACAGCCCTGGACCAAAAGGGGCATATAGATATCGAAGCAAATAAAAGGATTTATGATTTTCTCATAGACGGCGGTATGGACGGTATCTTGCTGTTTGGCAGTATCGGAGAGTTTTTTGCACTTTCCCTGGAAGAAAAGAAAATCATGATTCGGGAGGCTGTAAAACACATTCGTCATAGAGTCACACTTTATGTGGGAACCTGTCATATGGAATTTGAGACCTGTATGGAATTGTCTAATTATGCCATAGAGCAGGGAGCTGACGGCGTGATGGTGATTTCTCCCTACTATTTCAATCTGCCGGACAGTGCGATTCTGCATTTCTATGATACATTGGCAGAGCAGGTGAAGGGATCTGTACTTTTGTACAATTTTCCGGACCGTACAGGGCACGACCTTTCCCCGGAACTGATATACCGGCTGGTGTCTGAACATGAAAATATTGTGGGCATTAAAGATACGGTGGCCACTATGGGGCATACCAGAGCTATTATTCAGAAGGTGAAAAAAGAGTTTCCCAATTTTATGGTGTATTCTGGATTTGACGAGTTTTTCGGACACAACGTACTTTCCGGAGGAGACGGTTGTGTGGCTGGTCTGTCTAATTTTGCTCCGGAAGTAGCTTCCGCTTATGCCAATGCAGCCAGAAATGATGATTTGGAGAAAATGGCACAGTGTCAGCAGAAAATTGACAGCCTGATGGCTATTTATGATGTGGCACCGCAGTTTATTCCTACCATTAAAAAGGCCATGGCAGTGCGCGGTATTCAGATGGAACCGGTGTGCGCCCAGCCCCTTTTGCCGGCTACAGAGGAAGAGACCGGCAAAATCCGGGAAATTTTAAAACATGCAGGATTGAAGGAATAGAAAAACTCCCCGCAAGACGGAAATGCTGTCTTTGCGGGGAGTTGTGCTTTTAAGAATTTTCTTTTTCCGGGTGTTCCAGCTCATCAATAGCCAGGCGGAAACCGTTCTGTGCAGCTTTCATGCGCCAGAAATCCGCTTTTTCAACGTCTTTTTCTACCCCTTCACCATAGCGGTAGAGGACAGAAAGGTTATACTGGGCTGCCGGAATATTGCCGTTTGCGGCTTTTTCAAAAAGCTGAAAGGCTTTTGCTGGTTCATAGGGAATGGTTTCTCCTGAGAGAAACTGTGCGCCCATGCAGCACATAGCCCGGAAATCTCCCTGGGCGGCAGCTTTTTTATACCAGTCAAAGGCCTTGGAAATATCGGGTTTTGTGCCAATCCCCTCTTCGTAACAGCGTCCCATGTTGTACTGGGCATTCATGTTTCCGCTCTTTGCAGCCTGGTTCATGTAGAAAAGGGCTTTTTTGTCATCTTTTTCCACACCCCTGCCCTGGGCATAGAGAAGCGCCAGATGCATAGCGGCCTCTATATGGTCTTTTTTTGCTGCTTTTTCATACCACTGTGCTGCCTGAGCATAGTCCACAGAAGTACGAATACCGTTTTCATAATAATAGCCCACACCGTAAATAAAATCCCGCTGTCCGTTTTCTGCGAGGATTTTCAATTCTTCTACGGTGAGATTTAAATTTTTCATATCCATAGGTGTGTTCTCCATTTGTCTGTGTTTTGTAAAATAATATTCATTATACCACAAAGCAACGGCCAGGGGAACCTGTTACCGTCTCCGGAAGGACAAAATTATGAAAATCCCTTTACAATAAGAAAACAGCCTTATATAATAGAAAACGGACGAAAATTGTTAATATTTGGCTGAGCCAAAGAACAATTTCATGACATAGAACGGAGGGAAAAACCATGCTTGAATTAAAGGACGTGTCCTTTCGTGTTCCGGAGGATTCCAAAGAGGAAGAAAAGGGAATTCTGGAGCATGTAAGTTTCACCCTGGAGGACAATAAATTTGTTGCCATTACAGGACCAAACGGCGGAGGAAAATCCACGCTGGCAAAAATTATCGCAGGAATTGAAAAGCCCACAGAGGGACGCATTTTCTTTGACGGGGAGGATATTACAGACTGGAGTATTACCGAAAGGGCCAGGCACGGTATCAGTTATGCTTTCCAGCAGCCGGTGCGTTTTAAGGGAGTAACGGTCTTTGATTTAATTAATCTGGCGGCAGGAAAGGACATTTCCCTGTCCGGCGCCTGTCAGTATCTTTCCGAAGTGGGGCTGTGTGCCAAAGATTACATTAACCGGGAAGTAAACAGCAGTCTTTCCGGCGGTGAGATGAAGCGTATTGAAATTGCTACGGTGATGGCAAGAGGAACCAGGCTGTCTGTTTTTGATGAACCGGAGGCTGGTATTGATTTGTGGAGTTTTCAGAACCTGATTCATGTGTTTGAAAATATGCATAAACAGCAAAGCGGCTCCATTCTGATTATTTCTCACCAAGAGAGAATTTTAAATACAGCAGATGAAATTCTGGTCATTGCAGACGGGAAACTGGTACGCAGAGGAAGCAAGGATGAAGTGCTTCCGGCATTATTAAGCGCAGCAGAGACAGATACGGGCTGCAGTATCTGGCAGAAGGGAGTGCAGAACTAATGGATACCATACAAAAAGAACTTTTAGAGGCAGTGTCAGGGCTGCATGAAATCCCTGTAGGTGCATATAATATCCGGACCAACGGCAAGACGGAAGCCAGAAACAGCACGGAGCATATTGAAATTATCCCCAGAGAGAGCGGAGACGGTATTGTCATTAAAATCAAGCCGGGAACAAAAAACGAGAGTCTTCACATTCCCGTGGTTTTAAGCCAGGCAGGTTTAAAAGAAACAGTGTACAATGATTTTTATATTGGAGATGACTGTGATGTTACCATTATTGCAGGCTGCGGTATCCACTGCGGAACCGATGATTCCAGCCAGCATGACGGTATCCACAGCTTTTTTATCGGGAAAAATTCCAAGGTGAAATATGTGGAGAAGCATTATGGCAGCGGAGACGGCAAAGGACAGCGTATTATGAATCCGGAGACCATTGTGGAAATCGGAGAAAACAGTTATATGGAAATGGATACTGCCCAGATAAAAGGTGTGGATTCCACGATTCGCAAGACAACAGCAAAACTGGGAGCACATGCCAGCATGAAAGTCATGGAAAGACTGATGACGCATGGAACGCAGAAAGCGGAAAGCCGTTTTATCGTGGATTTAAACGGGGAAGATTCCGGAGCCAACATTATTTCCCGTTCCGTGGCAAAGGATGAATCCCATCAGCTTTTCCAGTCCGTGTTAAACGGAAATGCAAAGTGCAGCGGACATACGGAGTGCGATGCGATTATTGTGGGCAATGCAAAAATCAGTTCTATTCCGGAAATCACAGCAAACAATTCAGACGCGGCGTTGATTCATGAGGCTGCCATCGGCAAAATTGCAGGGGAACAAATTGTGAAACTGATGACACTGGGACTGACAGAAGAAGAGGCGGAAGAACAGATTATCAGCGGATTCCTGAAATAAAAACTGGAAATAATAGACGCTTTCTTGTCTGATTTGTGGTAAAATAGAGATAACTATTAATTGGGAATGGAATGAGGGTATTTCTATGATTTATAACAATGTAAGACATGAATGTAACCTTTATAATTTCTTTTTTGCGCCGAGGGGAAACCGCAGGGTTATGGAGTTGGGCATGAAGATTACCCAGATGTATTTGAATCCATTTGACCGGATTATCGGCATTATCGGCGCCAAGGATTCGGGAAAGAGTATGCTCATTAAAGGCATGTTTCCCGGGATTCAGACAGTAGAATCAGATGACGAATACGATATTCTGGACATGCCGCTTCTGAATTCAGAAGATGTAGGTTTTTACACACCCAGAACCTTTCATGTGGATGTGCGTGCAGCTATGAAATATGTGTCTCTGGAGCGGATTGCCGAGGCGGTCCATCATGTGACCAGCCAGCAGAAACGGGTGATTGTAGAGCATTTTGAAATCCTGTATCCGGTGCTAAAAAGAAATGCGGACTTGCTCATTGGAATCGGGGAAGAAGTGATTGTCACAAGACCGTCTCTTTTTGGACCTTTGCCGGGAAACATTGCGGACATTGTTTTTAAGTCTCTGGTTTACCGGAAAATGGCCCACAGCGCGGAGGATTTGTTTGGGTACTGCGTCAGGGATATTGAGCGTCCCCGTTCGACCCGTTCCGGTATTAAGCATGGATTTATGATTAATTATGCAGACAAGCCTGCTTTTGATTTGGAACAAATCGAGGGAAGAATTCTGGATTTGATTCGCCAGGATTTGCCTATCGTACCTTATGATGAGGAACATATCAAAATCGGGGACGAAATCATCCCCTGTACCGGACCGCTGATGCATGTGGAAAGCACTGGGAAGATTGTAAATTTCTCTCTGGTGAAGGAATTTTACTATGAGCCTAAGTTCCGCGAATATGTGGTGGCGGGAACCGTGGGGTATAAGCATGAAGTGACAGAGAATGATGAAGAACTGAATAATATTGAAATTTAGTCAGATTTCAGATAAAAGAGAAGTGAACACAACATGAATGGTTGTATAGCTTCTCTTTTTTTCGTTGTAAAAGAGGGGTATAACGTAATAAATGAAAAAAATTAATTATTTTGTAAAAAACAGATGAAAAATACATAGAAATGTTGTATTATCCCATCTTTGACAGTTGGAGAAGAAAAACGGCAACAAAGTAAGCAACTGTCAAACTCCCGCTTGTGCAGGTGTGGCTCTCGTTGCATAAAAGGAGAAAATTTGGAAGTAACTTGATTCTTGAGGTACGGTTCTTTATAATGAAAATATAGAACAGGGGGAGATGTAAATGTCTTACGATGCGGTTGTATGGCTACAAGGTTTTAAAGTACATGAGATGACACGATATCAATTACGATGATGATTGATGATAAGCTTTTAATTTAAAATAAGCGAGGTGTTAATGTGCAGAAAACGAAACGGAATGTAATGAATGAAAAAGACTTACAAAGGATAAAAGAACTTCGCCTGATGGATGATGACTTTTTTTCAGAGGCTCTGGATGGGAAGATTATGGATATAGAAATCCAGCGTTCCGACAGGGGCTCAGGGGTGAAAAGGGCCAGGTTTCACAGCAGTATGATAGACCGCACACTTCTCAGTAAAGGAGAGGATTTTGAAGATTTGGTTGATACCTATGTAATCTTCATTACGGAA
The DNA here is from genome assembly GCF_038739805.1 of Blautia acetica. NCBI lineage: Bacteria > Bacillati > Bacillota > Clostridia > Lachnospirales > Lachnospiraceae > Blautia > Blautia acetica. Next base: position 48,856 of record NZ_JBBEWO010000002.1, read on the forward strand.
AATGATAAATTTGGTATGGGGATTCCGCTGTATCATGTGGAAAGAAAGATTACGGAGCTGGATGATCCATGATTTCAATTACAAAGAGGCAAAGGATATTGTAAATCCATTACTTGCAGAAGAAGTCAGATACTTAAAAGAGACAGAAGGAGGTCGAAGCCAGATGTGCAAACTTTTAGAAGAGATGAGAAATGAAGCTACCGAAAAAGCTACGGTTGAAGCTACTTATAACAAGGCCGTGAGTACTGCGCTGAAGATGCTGAAAAAGGGTTATTCGATAGAGGAAATTGCAGAGATAACGGATTTGCCTTTGGAAGAGGTTCAGGAACTGGCAGATAGGAAAACAGTATAAGATGATTTTCCATGCTTATGTGCAGTGGCATAACCGGGGAAATGGATAATTCTACCCAAGATAAAAATCAAAAATACAGTCAGAGGACATATTGTCTTTTATATAGTGGACAATCTCGTAAAACTTATTTTATCGAAATGGGAAGAAACATGAGATTTTATCAGTCGTCTAATTATGAAACGTATGGTTCGTTTTCATAGGCCCCAGCCGCTTTTTGTGGTTTAAAGAGTTCAACGGCAGCAATGCTCGCGCTCGGAGGAGTTGGTGCTTTGGTTGCTGTTGAACAAGTAAATTTTATAAAATTTACTATTGACATTTTGAAAAAGTTAGCGTATTCTAATCAATGAAGTTAGTGAAAACTAAGAAAAGTTAGAAGGCACTAAATATTTGATGAACGGAGGGATTCTATGCAGCCATTGATTTTTTTACAAAACGGAGAGCAGGCAACAATCAGACGAATAGGCGGTGCTGCGGAAACGAAAAGGTTTCTGGCGAATCTGGGATTTGTAGAACAGGCTCAAATCAGTGTCATTTCCAAGCTGAATGGAAACATGATTGTCAATATCAAGGATTCCAGAGTAGCAATTAACGAGGATATGGCAAAACGTATTATGGTATAGGGATGAACAACGTTTGTTATGAAATATTTTATCAAAGACAGGGAGGAGAAGTGAAATGACACTGAAAGATGCAAAAGTAGGTACCACAGTGGTGGTTTCCAAAATTGAGGGTGACGGTGCTTATAAACGCCGCATTATGGATATGGGAATCACAAAAGGCTGTGAAATTTTTATCCGCAAGGTAGCCCCTCTTGGTGACCCGGTAGAGATTACCGTTCGGGGATATGAACTTTCGCTGAGAAAGCAGGATGCCCAGTGCATACAGCTTCGATAAATTTTTTTGGACTAAAGTTAAATCTAACTAACCAGGAGGAATGAAAAATGGCAATTAAGATTGCGCTTGCCGGAAACCCCAACTGTGGAAAGACGACCATGTTTAACGCATTGACCGGGGCAAACCAGTACGTTGGAAACTGGCCGGGGGTTACAGTGGAAAAGAAAGAGGGAAAAATCAAAGGAAAGAAAGGAAACGGGGAAGAAATCATCGTGACGGACCTGCCGGGTGTTTACTCCCTTTCTCCTTATACATTGGAAGAGGTTGTGAGCCGTGATTATCTTCTGAAAGAAAATCCGGATGTAATTTTAAATCTGGTAGATGCAACCAATATCGAACGAAACCTGTATCTGACCACACAGCTGATAGAAACAGGAGTGCCTGTGGTGATTGCGCTGAACATGGCAGATTTAATGGAAAAAAATGAGATTAAGATTGACGTAAAGCGTCTCGGGACTCTCTTAGGCTGCCCGGTGGTGAAAACTTCTGCCCTAAAAGGCACCGGACTGGAAGAGGCGGTGAAAGAAGCGGTTCACTGTGCAAAGCAGGGAAAACAGGAGCTGCCGAAGAAAATCTTCGGTAAGGATATGGAAAGCGCCATTGCACAGGCTGAGGGCTGGCTGCAGGATGTTGCCGAAGAAAGCAAACTGAGATGGTATGCTGTGAAGCTTCTGGAAAGAGACAGCAAGGTTTTGGAAGAACTGTCTTTAGATGCCAAGGTGCGAGAACAGATTGAGGCAGAGGCAGAACGTCTGGAGAAAAAAGAAGATGATGATATGGAAAGTATTGTCACAGATGAGCGTTACTCTTTTATCCAGAAAGTTGTTGCAGATGCAGTAAAGAAGACGGCAAATAAGCTGACTATGTCCGATAAAATCGACAAAATTGTCACCAACCGTATTTTAGGTCTTCCGATTTTCCTTTTGGTCATGGGGCTGGTGTATTATGTTTCCGTAACGACAGCCGGCAGCATGGCAACCGACTGGACCAATGACACCTTTGTAGTGTCCATTCAGGACGCGGTTTCCGGATTTCTGGCTTCGGCAGGCGCCAATGATTTGATTATCAGTCTGGTTTCTGATGGTATTATCGGCGGCGTGGGAGCTGTGCTGGGATTCGTTCCTCAGATGGCAATTTTATTCCTGTTTCTTTCTGTTTTGGAAGACTGTGGTTACATGGTTCGTATCGCTTTTGTTATGGACCGTATTTTCCGCCATTTCGGACTTTCCGGAAAGAGTTTTATTCCGCTTCTGATTTCTTCAGGATGCGGTATTCCGGGAATTATGGCGTCTAAGACCATTGAAAATGACAATGACAGACGTTTGACCATTATGACAGCAACCTTTATTCCCTGCGGTGCCAAACTTCCGGTTATTGCACTTATGGGCGGTGTTATGGTAAGCTATACAACAGGCAGCTATGAAGCGGGCGGTCTGATGGCGCCGTTTATGTATCTTTTGGGTATTGTGGCTGTTCTGGTATCTGCCATTATGCTGAAAAAAACAAAACCGTTTTCCGGCGAACCGGCGCCATTTGTTATGGAACTTCCTCAGTATCACATTCCTTCTGCAAAGACTGTACTGCTTCATGTATGGGAGAGACTGAAAGGATTTATGATTAAAGCAGGTACGATTCTGTTCCTGGCTTGTGTAGTTATGTGGTTCCTGGGCGGATTTGGATTTACCAATGGCGGTTTCGGTATGGTAGAGGACAGCAACAACAGTCTTCTGGCCGCTGTCGGCGGAGTTATTGCACCGATTTTTGCACCTCTTGGATTTGGAGAATGGCAGCCAGTGTCTGCTTCACTTTCCGGATTCACCGCAAAGGAAGCCATTGTTTCTACCATGGGTGTCCTGGCAAATGTCAGCAGCAGTATGTCTGAAGACCCTATCACCGTAGGGGCAGCTATCCAGTCCTGGTTTCCAAGCGCATTGGCAGCATTTTCTTTCCTGCTGTTTAACCTTCTGGATTCTCCCTGTCTGGCAGCCATTGCGACGATGGCGCAGCAGATGCAGTCCAGAAAATGGTTCTGGTTTGCAATTTTATTCCAGAATGTGTTTGCTTACATGGTGTGCCTGAGTATTTATCAGATTGGTCTTCTGGTGACAGGAGGAGGATTTACCGCAGGCTCTGCGGCAGGGATTCTGGTAGCGGCAGTCATGCTGTTTATGTTATTCCGGCCAGACCCATATAAACATAAAAAAACCTATGCAAAGAGCTCTGTGCAGGCAGCAAGGTAAAAAATAGAAACAACAGCCTGAACAGGCACTTTCCAAAGTGTTTGCTTCAGGCTGTATTTGTATAGAGAGGAGTGAAAGAATATGTTCGCAGATATTGTATTGGCAGGCGGCATTGGCCTGTATTGCGGTTATGTGATTTACCGGCAGATAAAAAACCGTAAAAATCCAAAGGCAGGGTGCAGCGGCTGCTGCAGCAGTTGTCATGGCTGCAGTCATGCAGAACCTTACAATTCGAAAAAGCAGATTTAAAAGAAAGGCAGGAAGCATATGATAAATGGAATTATTTTAGTTTTAGTTCTTGCTGTTTTGATTCTGGCAGTAAAAAGTACAGTGAAACATTTCCGGGGAGAGTGTTCCTGCTGCGGCGGGAGCAAGGGTCTGATAAAGGAAACAGAAAAGAAACTTTCCAATCCCATTGTTGGGAAAAAGACAATCTCTATAGAAGGCATGACCTGTGACCATTGCAGACAGAGTGTGGAAAAAGCGCTGAATGCCATGGATGGGGTTTCTGCAAGAGTAAATCTGAAAAAGAAGCAGGCTGCTGTGGCTTATGACCGGACAGTGGCAGATACAGAACTGCGAAGAGCGGTGGAAGGAGCCGGCTTTCAAGTGACAGCAATAAAATAGTAAAAGATCACAGGTGCAGGCATTCGGTTAAGGAACCAGAGAAAATTCCTTAGCCGGATGCTGTTTCTTTTTTCATAAATTCTTTCCGAAACTGCAGGGGAGAGCGTTTTTTGTGCTGCCGGAACAGGCGGATGAAGTAGCTGGTAGAGCCAAAGCCGCAGGAGGCAGCAATTTCTGTTACCGGGAGTGTAGAGGAAACCAGCAGTTTTTCTGCTTCTGTGAGCCGGATACGGGTGACGTAATCGCTGAAACTCATGTGCAGAAGGTGATTGAAGCAGCGGGAAAAATAGCTGGAACTCATGCCGCACAGCCGGGCTGCCTCAGAGGCTTTCAGCGGCATATCGCAGTGTTCCTGGACGTAGGAAAGAGCCGGGGTAAGCTGTGCGGCCAGTTCGGCCTGAAAAGGCGCTTCAACAGGCTGTGCGGTGCCTTTCTGGTGCCAGTAGCGCAATACCCAGAGAAAAATGCTGCTGATATGGTTTCGGATGGCCAGAGGATAGCCGTAAGGCTTTTGCGCGTCTTCCTGAAACAAGGCATCTATGAGCTCGGGAATTTCCGTCTGTGCAAGAACGTTATGGGGAATGACTTTTTCCTGTATCTGACTGTCTGTGAGAAAAGGCAGAAGATAAAGGATTTCGGAACCGTTCTGAGAAAGTCCGTTATAGACCAGTTGGGGGAGAAACCGTATGACATAGTAAGTTCCTCCGTTTTCCGACAGGCTGTTAATGAGATGTACTGCATTGGCGGGAATCAGAACCATATCTCCGGGGCCGAACCGGTGATAGGAGTTCCCCAGGTAAATCTCAAAGGTTTCTTCCCGACCGAATAAAATTTCAATATATTCATGATAGTGGGCAGGGTAGACCATCCCCGTTCCTTTCATATCCTGCAAGTGGCATACATACTGTAAGGGAATACCGTCTATGCAGGGCTTTTTTTCTTTCATGTATTCCATGGCAAAGTCCTTCTATGACAAAATTTTATTATTTTTGAGCATGAAAATTATAGCATCAAATCCGGGAAACGTCTATAATAAAGCCAGAAAATTCCACAGGGAAACAGAAAGGAAAGGAAAAAATGGAGTGTACAAAAATGGGCGTGCCCTTAGAGGGCTTCGGCGATAAGGTAAGAGAGACGGCAGCAGAAGGAATGGTCCTTCTGAAAAATGAGAAACAGATGTTTCCGCTGACAAAAGAGGACCATGTGGCCATCTTTGGCAGATGTCAGATAAATTATTATAAAAGCGGAACCGGTTCAGGCGGTGCGGTACATACAGCCTATACCACCAATCTGGTGGAGGGTCTGCGCCGTTATAAGGAGATTTCCTTAAACGAAGAACTGGTGCAGATTTATGAAAACTGGGTAAAAGAAAATCCTTTTGATGACGGAGGCGGTGTCTGGGCAGGGGAACCCTGGTACCAGAAAGAGATGCCGGTGTCGGAAGAGATGGCAAGAAAAGCGGGAGAAACTTCCAATAAAGCCATTGTGGTAATCGGAAGAACCGCAGGAGAAGACCAGGACAATGCTCCCGTGGAAGGCAGTTATCTTTTAACAAAAGAAGAGAGACAACTTATTGAAACTGTGGCAGGGTGCTTTGAAAAGACAGCCGTGGTGCTGAATGTTTCCAACATTATAGATATGAGCTGGCTGGAAACCATACAGAACAAAGCACATGTTTGCAGTGTGCTTTACACCTGGCAGGGCGGTATTGAAGCCGGAAATGCCAGTGCAGATGTGCTGACAGGAGCAGTGACTCCAAGCGGCAAGCTGCCGGATACCATTGCCTATGATATCGCAGACTATCCCAGCACAGAAAACTTCGGAGACGAAGAGAGAAACTATTATGCGGAAGATATTTATGTGGGTTACCGTTATTTTGAAACTTTTGCACCGGAAAAAGTGCAGTTTCCCTTTGGTTTCGGTTTGTCTTACACAGAATTTCAGACTCAGGTGACAAGAGCCAAAGTGCATGGAGAGGGAAAGGAAGCAGTTGCTGTAATAGAGGCTTGTGTGACCAACACAGGCGCCGTATACAGCGGCAAAGAGGTTGTGCAGGTCTATTATGAAGCCCCTCAGGGAAAACTGGGACAGCCGGTACGTCAGCTGGCAGCTTTTCAAAAGACCGGACTTTTGGCGCCGGGAGAAAGCCAGAAGCTGACCTTTACCATCAAGGCATGTCAGCTGGCTTCTTACGATGACAGTGGCGTGACAGGATACAAAAATGCGTATGTGCTGGAGGAGGGGACGTATGGTTTTTATGTGGGAACCGACGTGCGAAATGCCGGACAGGCGCTTTTTGCAGAGGGAAAGGGTCTGAAGATTCCTTCCTGTGTGGTTGTGCAGAGCTTACAGGAGGTGCTGGCGCCTGCAGAAGCTTTTCAGAGACTTCGTCCGGGCAGATTGTCCGAACAGGGGATATATGAAAAGACAGAGGAAGATGTGCCTTTACAGAGCGTTTCTTTAAAGGCGCGGATTGCAGAAAATCTGCCGGAAGAAATGGAGATTACCGGAGACAGAGGGATTACTTTTTCTATGGTGCAGGAAGAGAAAACATCCTTAGAGGCATTTGTAGCACAGTTTACCAAAGAACAACTGGCGAGAATTGTAAGAGGAGAAGGCATGTGCAATCCTATGGTGACACCGGGAACAGCCTCTGCTTTTGGCGGAACAGCCCCAAGCCTTTACCGCTATGGAATTCCAGCAGCCTGCACTGCAGACGGACCTTCCGGAATCCGTATGGACAGCGGTCTTCAGGCCACACAAATGCCCATCGGAACCATGCTGGCGGCCAGTTGGAATCCTGAGATGATGGAAGAATTATACGAATGGGAAGGAAAAGAACTGTTAAGAAATCAGATTGATACCCTTTTAGGACCGGGCATGAATATACACAGAAGCCCTTTAAACGGAAGAAATTTTGAATATTTTTCAGAAGACCCTTATCTGACCGGAACATGTGCGGCGGCAGCGGTAAGAGGTATCGGGAAAACCGGAGCAGCTGCTACCATTAAGCATTTTGCCTGCAACAATCAGGAAAAAGGCAGAACCACGGCAGACTCTGTAGTGTCCCAGAGGGCTTTAAGGGAAATTTATCTGAAAGGCTTTGAAATGGCAGTAAAAGAAGGGAAGGCACGCTCTCTGATGACGTCTTACAATCCTTTAAACGGACACTGGACTGCTTCTAATTATGATTTGTGTACCACTGTTCTGCGGGGAGAGTGGGGATATGAAGGCATTGTCATGACAGACTGGTGGGCCAAGATGAACGACCCTGTAGAAGGGGGAAAAGGGGATATGAAGAATACGGCCGCTATGGTTCGGGCACAGAATGACCTGTACATGGTTGTTGGAAACGGCGGTTCCGAGGAAAATATCTATGAAGATAATACCTTGGAAGCGCTGGAAAGCGGAAACCTGAGTGTAGGAGAACTGCAGAGATGCGCCATGAATATCTGTCGCTTTATTTTGGAGAGCCCGGTGGCAAAAAGGCCTTTAAAGACACCGGAAGAACTGGAAAAGGAAGCCGGAAGCTTTGCTTTTGTGCCAGTGAAGCTGATTCCCGAAAAAGAGGAAACTATGCGGCTGTCTATAGAGCACACCGGACGGTATAAGTTTTTTGTGAAGCTGCGTTCCGGACTTTCTCAGCAGGCCCAGTCGTCCTGTAATCTGCTGCTGAACGGAAAGCCTGTAGCTACCGTACAGACCAATGGAACCGGAAACGAGTGGAATCTGATAAAGCTGGAGAACATCTATCTGGAACCGGGAGACTATCAGGCGGCGCTGCAGGACGTGAAGGCAGGCATGGAGATAGCCTGGGTGGAAGTGTGCAGGTAGAAAACGGGGAACGGTTCTTTGCGGCAGTTCCCCAAAAGATTATTCTCTGTATTGACTGAAAATTCCTCTGATAACCTCATAAAGAGGCTTCTTTATCTGGTCTAAAGGCACCGGCTGTTCATAAAGAATGGTATTGTAGCTGGTGCCGCTGACCAATTCTAATATCATATACATCATCAAATCCGGTGTGCGGTAGGTATGGGAAGCATGGGCCAGCATGGTTTCATAAATGGTGAAAATAGCGGGCGTATCTTTGCTTGGCGCAACACTTAAAAAATCTTTGAAAAATCCCCAACTCAAATGTTTGGAAATCAGCAGCACCAGATTGTGGTTCTGGGCAAACTGGTCCAAAATGTTGTCAATGATAAACAAGACCTGTTCTTCAAAATCTTCAATTTCCTTATGTTTTCTAAGTTCTGTATAGGCTGTCTGAAAAACCTGATTGGCCTTGTGACTGATTAAATGATTGCGGATATCATACTTATCCTTAAAATACAGATAGAAAGTTCCCTTTGCCACTCCTGCTTTTTTAACGATATCTGCAATGGAGGTCTTGTTAAACCCATTTTCAATAAACAAAGTGAAAGCAGAATCCAGAAGGGAGTTTCTTTTCTGCTCTTTATTAGTTTCTATCTTACTCATTGGTATTGCCTCCTTCCCCACAATTATAGAGAGAAAAGAGGGGAAAAGTCAAACCTCAAATGTCTGAAATGAGGAATTCTGCATATTGCATAAAAACGAAAACTGACTTTTGGTCATAAGTAATATTGACTAAAGGTCAGTTTTGCGTTATAACAATTAATGACCAAAGGTCATAAAAATAAGAATATGAAGACGCTATGTCTGCATATGTTTAGCAAAAACGGGAAAGGGAGGAAAGGAAATGGTAAAGCTGGGAAGGAAAATTGTCAAATTCCGGGTTCCGATTTTTGTTCTGAGCCTGCTGCTGTTGATACCATCCGTGATAGGATATATAAACACCAGAGTGAATTATGATGTGCTGTACTATCTGCCGGATGATATTGAAACGATGAAGGGACAGAATATCCTGGTGGATGAATTCGGAACCGGTGCGTATTCCATGTTCGTATGTGAAGGCATGCCAAATAAAGATGTGGCGGCTCTGAAAGAAAAAATAGAGGAGGTAGAGCACGTTTCGCAGGTGGTGTGGTACGACAGTTTTGCGGATTTAAGTCTTCCGACAGAAATGCTGCCGGAGAAAATACGAAGCGTTCTGTTCTCAGAAAATTCCACCATGATGTTTATTATTTTTGATACGACTACATCAGCGGATGAAACTATGGACGCCATAGGAGATATCAGAAAGCTGGCGGGAAAGCAGTGCTTTGTCAGCGGCATGTCGGCCATTGTAACAGATACCAAAAATCTGGCAGAGTCGGAGGTGGCTATTTATGTACTGATTGCCGTTGTACTGTCCTGTATCGTTCTGGCGCTGGCCATGGAATCCTATCTGATTCCGTTTCTGTTTCTGGCCAGTATCGGTATTGCCATTGTTTATAATATGGGAACGAATATTTTCAAAGGAGAAATTTCTTATATTACCAAGGCGTTAAGTGCAGTTTTACAGTTGGGTGTTACCATGGATTATTCCATTTTCCTGTGGCACAGCTATCAGGAACAGAAGGAAACTTATAGAGAGAACCGCAAGGAAGCCATGGCCCAGGCCATAGCTGCTACCATTAAATCCGTAGTGGGAAGTTCGGTTACTACCATTGCAGGCTTTGTGGCGCTTTGCTTTATGAGTTTTACTTTGGGTATGGATTTGGGAATTGTCATGGCAAAAGGTGTGGTATTTGGCGTTCTCTGCTGCGTTACCGTGCTTCCGGCTATGATAATGATTTTTGACAAACCTCTGGAAAAGACAAAGCACAGACAGTTGATACCGGATTTTCCGAAAGTCTCAGAATTTCTGGTCAGGCATCATAAAACCTTTGCGTTTCTCTGCGTGGCTCTGTTTATACCGTTTGCCTATTTTCAGGCAAATGCAAAAGTATATTATAACCTGGATGCCAGCCTTCCAAAGGATTTGGAATCCATTATGGCCAATGAAAAACTGCAGAAGGATTATGATATGGGTGCGGCCCACATGATTCTCATGGATAAAAACATTTCCGGTAAGGAAAAACACAAAATGATAAAGGAAATGGAGCAGGCAGATGGTGTAAAAGAAGTGCTGGGACTGGAGAGCATTATCGGACCGTCTCTGCCGGAAAGCATGATACCAAAGGAGATTAAGGACATTCTGGAAAGTGACAACTATGAACTAATGCTCATTACCAATGAGTATCAGACAGCTTCCGAAGAAGTCAATGACCAGATTAACGAATTGAATCAAATTCTGAAATCTTATGATAAAAACGGCATGCTGGTAGGTGAGGCACCCTGTACCAAGGATTTGATTGAAATCACAGACCATGACTTTAAGGTAGTCAGCGCAGTTTCCATCGTGGCCGTTTTTCTGATTATCCTGTTTGTGTTCAAATCCATGACCCTTCCGGTGATTCTGGTACTGGTTATTGAGGGGGCAATTTTCATTAACATGGGAATTCCGTATCTCACAGGAACAGAGCTGCCGTTCATTGCCTCCATTGTTATCGGAACCATTCAGCTTGGGGCAACGGTAGATTATGCTATTTTGATGACCAGCCGTTATGAGCAGGAAAGAGGAGGCGGCAAGAGTAAGAAGGAATCCATCAGTATTGCCCTGCAGAGCAGTATCCGTCCCGTTATGGTATCAGCATTCAGTTTTTTTGCGGCAACCTTTGGGGTTGGTGTGTATTCGAAGATTGATATGATTAGTTCTCTTTGTCTTCTTATGGCAAGGGGCGCATTAATCAGTATGTGCGCAGTGCTGCTGTTTCTGCCTGCCATGTATTGGATATTTGACAAAGTTATTTGTGCAACAAGTAAAAATTTCAAGGTTAGGAAATAGGAGGTTTTGGCTATGAAGAGGAAAAATGTGCAGGCGCTTCTGGTGGGTATGGCTGTGATGATGTCGGTGATTCTGCCCACATCGCCCATACTGGCAGCAGAAAACACACAGACAGAGAAGGAGCAGACCGTTTATGTAACTGCAGATGAAAATGGAAATTCAGAAAATGTGATTGTCAGCAACTGGCTGAAAAACAAGGGAAAAGAGAAAACCCTGAAAGATAAAAGCAGTCTGACAGACATTGAGAATGTGAAAGGTGATGAAACTTTTAAACAGAACTCAGACGGAACACTTACCTGGAATACGGACGGCGGAGATATTTATTATCAGGGAACCACAGGCAAAAAATTGCCGGTTTCTGTAAAGCTGACGTATTATCTGGACGGTAAGGAAATCCAGGCTTCTGATTTGGCAGGAAAAAGCGGTAAGGTAAAAATCAGAATCGACTATGAAAATACAGAAAAACGGACCGAAGAGGTCAATGGAAAAAAAGAAGAAATCTATACGCCGTTTATGATGATGACGGCCATGATTCTTCCAGCTGATACTTTTACCAATGTAGAAATCACAAATGGCAAGGTGCTTTCCGACGGAACGAATGATATTGCAGTAGGGTATGGATTTCCGGGTCTGTCAGACAGCCTGAAGCTGTCAGATATGAAAGAATTGGACGATATGGAAATTCCGGACTATGTGGAACTGACGGCAGATGTGAAAGATTTTTCTCTGGGAATGACGGCTACCATAGCTGCCACAGGTCTTTTAGAAGATTTGAATCTGGGAGAGACTGCCAACACTGACGATTTAAAGAAAAAACTGGATACGCTCACTGATTCTTCCACGGCTTTGGTAAAGGGCAGCAAAGAACTGCAGGAAGGCATTGCCGCTCTGGACAGTTCTGCAGATACTTTTGTAAACGGCTTAAACAGTGCGGATGACGGCGCCGGAAAGCTGAAAAACGGCATTGATACCATGAATAACAGCAAAGGGGAACTTTTGGACGGGATTGCTCAGCTGACTGCAGGTATGAATTCACTGGAAGGCGGAGCCGGACAATTAAGGGATGGCATCAGTGCTTATACGGATGGCACTTCTAAGCTGGGCAGCGGAATTACCCAGGTGGCAGACGGCGCGGCAGCGCTTAACAGCGGTATGGAAACCCTTGACGAGAAAAAGGGAACGCTGCTTGACGGTATCGGTCAGTTAAGCGCAGGAGGAACACAGCTGGCTGCGGGAAGCGAAAGCCTTAAACAGGGTGTGCAGGCTTACACGGCAGGGACGGCCCAGTTGGATGCAGGTCTTGGAAAGCTACAGAGTGAACTCGGCGGTTCTGTGGGGCAGGCATCTAAACTTCCGGAGGCCATTCAGAGTCTCACAGACGGAGCCGGACAGCTGATACAGGGAGCAGAAACTTTAAAAGAAGGCATGACACAGGCAGAAGGGGCGGCCGGAAAGTTGGGAGCCAGTGTAACAGGATTGAAAACTGCGGCGCAGACAGTAGGAGATTTAAGCGGTCAGGCGGCAGGTATGATTGAGAACTTTGTAAACAGCCAGACAACACCAAGCGTAGATACCAATGCAGTAAACGAACAGGCCAGTGCCCAGGCGAATGAACAGCAGTATAACAACGTGGCGGCAGCTTTGGATGCTGCAGGTGTATCGGAAGAAGAAAAACAGGCCGTACTGGCAAATCTGGGCGGTATCGGAGTATCTGTGGATGTGAAGGTACCGGTGACTTACGGTGACAACAGCGGTGCGGCAGATACAATCCAGGGATTGCAGCAGATACAGGGGGCAATGACAGCAGTAAATGGACAGATACCAGAGGCAGAAGCAGTACTTTCAGAAGCAGAAGCACAGCTTCATACCATGAAAGAAGGAGCAGCCAGTGCTGCAGCCGGAGCAGAAACTTTACAGAAAGGCGCCTGGTCTTTGAAAGAGGCGGCAGGTTCTATGGGGAATTTGACTTCTCTTTCTGAAAAACTGCAGAAGGCAGTGGGAGAATTGAAAAAAGGCAGTGAAGCACTGACTGCTAAGAATACAGAGCTAAATGCAGGCGCCGTATCTGTAGCTTCCGGGGCTTCGTCCTTAAATGCAGGACTGCAGCAGATGTCAGAAGGTGCAGGCCAGTTAAGCGGCGGTATTGCTCAGCTGACCCAGGGCAGCAGCGCTTTACAGGCGGGAACGCAGCAGCTTCAAACAGGTGTAAATGCATTGACAGCAAAGAATGATTCCTTAAACAGCGGGGCAGCCGGGTTAGCCCAGGGCAGTTCGGAACTCTTAAAGGGCGGCAGTGCACTGGCGGCAGGAGGAAATGTGTTAAGCGACGGCATTTCCCAACTAGCAGACGGAGCAGCAGCCTTAAAAGACGGAACGTCCCAGCTGGCAGCAGGGGGAAAAGAGTTAAAGGGCGGAACTGCAAAATTAAAAGATGGTTCCACGCAGCTAAGGGATGGTATGGAGAAATTTGATAAAGAAGGTGTACAGAAGCTTGCGGATATGGTAAACGGTGATGTGAAAACAGTTCTGGACAGACTGAAAGCAGTAGAAAATGCAGATAAGTCTTACAAAGCCTTTGACGGACAGTCTGAGAATGTGGACGGAAAAGTGAAATTTGTTATTGAAACTGCCGGAATTGAAGCAGAATAAAGACATTTTGTCATTGTATCCTCTGGCAAAAAGAGCTATAATGTTCCTTACGCAGAAAAATGCAGAAGAGAACTCTATATCTATACAGAAGGAAGAGAGGATACGCAAATGAGTGTATATGCCATTTATTTCAGCCCAACCAGGGGGACAGAGAAAATCGTCAAGATACTGACAGAAACCTTTGGCGCATATAAGGAAATAGACTTGTGCAAGCCGAAAGCGGAAAAAAATATTGCGGCTTTTAAGGCGCAGGATATTTGTTTCTTTGGTGTGCCTTCCTATGGAAACCGGGCCTATGAAGACACCCTTCTGGAGCTGCAGGAAGAAGTGGAAAAACAGGGATTTGTGTGTGCTGCTGCTGTGGCAGCTATTGCAGAACATTCCATTATGCACCAGTTTGCCACAAGAAGACCGGATCGGAAGGATAAGAGCGAACTGAAAGCCTTTGGAGAGAAAATCCGGCAGAAACTCCATACTGCAGAGACTTATGAAAAGCTGGCTCTGCCGGGCAGCAAGCCTTACAGAACGTATCAAGGTGTGCCGTTAAAGCCAAAGGCAGATAAACACTGTACAGCCTGCGGCCTGTGCGCCAGAGTCTGTCCGGCTGGTGCAATTCCCGGTGACAATCCAAAGAAGACGGATAAATCCAAATGTATTTCCTGTATGCGCTGCGTCCAGGTCTGCCCTCAGAAGGCAAGAAATATAAGTAAATTAAAAGTGAAACTTGCTTCTGCGAAGATGAAAAAGACTTGTACAGAGCGCAAGGCAAATGAATTGTTTTTATGATAAAAAGAGGCTGCGGGGTGCAGCCTCTTTTTCAAGCATGAGCAGCATCTATTTATGGCTTTTCAGATAACGTTTTTCCAAAAAAGAAATCATTCCATATAAAAAAATGGCAATGATACATAAAATTACAATGGACATAAGCATAGTGGTCAGTTGGAAGACCTGGCTGGAATAGATTATCAGGTAACCAAGTCCGCTTTTGCTTCCAATCATTTCTCCAATGACAATTCCAATCAAAGACAGTCCGATATTTACCTTCATAACGCTTAAAATCAGAGGGACAGACCCCGGAAGAATCACTTTCAAGAGCGCATCTTTTTTTGTGCCACCCAGCGTTTTTATAAGTTTTAATTTATCCGGATCTGTTTCGCAGAAGCCGGTATACAGATTCATGATGGCGCCGAAGACGGCGACGGAAATTCCGGCAAGAATGATGGTTTTCATATTGCTGCCTAGCCACACAATGAGAAGCGGAGCCAAAGCGGATTTCGGCAGACTGTTTAAAACCACAAGATACGGTTCCAGTACGGCAGACAGTCTGGGAAAGGCCCACAAAAGAACCGCGCACACAATACCCAGCAGTGTGACCAGAAGAAAACTGATGAGCGTTTCTGTGAGCGTGACAGAAATATGCCGAAGGAGCGTGCCGTTGTGAAAAAGTTCCGCCATTTTCTCAGCTATCTGGGAGGGGCTGGAGAAAATAAAAGAGTCTATCGTGCCTGTTCGGGCACAGATTTCCCATAAAAAGAGAAAAGCAAAGAAAAGAAAAAATCGGAAAAACTGTATGAGCATGGCATTTTGTTTCAGCTTTTTCAGATATTTTTTCTGCTCCTCAGAGGGATTGAGAGGATACATCATGATGATTCAGCTCCTTCCATATTTCATTAAAATAAGTTTTAAATTCAGGGGCATTGCGGGAAGCCATAGGGGTACGCACAGGCATGGAAAAAGTAATGGGAATGATTTTTTGTATGTGCGCAGGTCTCTGGCTGAATACAATCACCCGGTCTGCCATACTGACGGCTTCAGAAATATCATGTGTGACTAAAATAGCGGTTTTTCCTTCCCGGCGGATAATGGTTCCGATGTCATCACTTACGGATAAACGGGTCTGATAATCCAGAGCAGAAAAGGGTTCGTCCAGAAGCAGCAGTTCCGGTTCTAAAGCCAGAGTGCGGATGAGTGCCGCCCTTTGCCGCATACCTCCGGAAAGCTGGGAGGGTCTTGCGGTTTTGAATTTGTCCAGTCCATAGTCTGCCAGAAGCTGCTCGGCGCGTGCTTTGGTATCCGGGGAAAGTCTTTTTTGAATTTCCAGCCCCAGCAGGATGTTGCTGTAAATGGTCCGCCATTCAAAAAGATGGTCTTTTTGCAGCATGTATCCAATGCTGGCAGTTTTTTCCTGTAAAGGTTTTCCGGCTAAAAGAATTTCGCCTTTTTCCGGATGTAAGAGGCCGCAAAGCATATCCAGAAACGTAGATTTACCGCACCCGGAGGGACCTACGATGGCAGTAAATTCTCCTCTGGATACGGAAAAAGATATATGAGAAAGGGCAGGTGTTTCCCCGGATTTTGTGTGGTAGGCATAACTGATGTCATTTACATTTAAAAGAGGTTCGCCCATAAAATCAATCCTCCTGGTGGTATATATCATTATGATATGAAGAAAAACAGGTACTTGACAAATATAGTAGATATTATTACTATGATAAAGAAGCATAGTGATTAAAATCCTGAGAAGTACAGAACAGGAGGAATGCAGAATGAGGATTTTATTTTTTGACACAAAAACTTATGATAAGGAATCGTTTGAAAAACAGACAGGAAATTATCCTGGTATAGAAATTGATTATTTAAAAACGGATTTGGCACCCAAGACAGCGCCGTTGGCCAAAGGATATGACGCAGTCTGCGCTTTTGTAAGCTCTGATGTGGGAAGCGAAACCATGGATGCGCTTCACGAAGCGGGAGTTCGTCTGGTCTTAATGCGCTGCGCAGGATTTAACAATGTGGATTTAGAAAAAGCAGCAGAATACGATATTGAGGTTATGCGTGTGCCGGGATATTCTCCCGAAGCCGTAGCGGAGCATGCAATGGCTCTGGCCCTTGCAGCAAACCGCCGTATTCACAAAGCGTATGTAAAAGTGAGGGAAAATGATTTCAGCCTTGGCGGACTGATGGGGATGAATTTTTACCAGAAGACGGCCGGAATCGTGGGTACAGGAAAAATCGGTGCAGCTATGGCGAAAATCTGTCGTGGCTTTGGCATGAAGGTCATTGCCTATGATGTATATCAGAACCCGGAACTGGCTGATTTTGTAACCTATGTAACCTTAGATGAATTGCTGGCTTCCAGTGACTTGATTTCCCTGCACTGCCCGCTGATGGACAATACCTATCATCTGATTAATAAAGACACCATTGCGAAAATGAAGGATGGGGTAATTCTGGTAAATACCTCCAGAGGCGGTCTGGTAAAAACCAATGACCTGATTGACGGTATCCGTGCCAGAAAGTTCTTCGGTGTAGGACTGGATGTTTATGAGGAAGAGACAAAGAACGTATTTGAAGACCGTTCAGATGAAATCCTGGAACACTCCACAACAGCCAGACTTTTGTCTTTCCCCAATGTTATGATTACGTCTCACCAGGGATTTTTTACAGAGGAAGCCCTGGCGGCCATTTCTCAGACCACGCTGGACAATGCCGTGGCTTTTGAAAAAGGAGAAATCACCGGAAATGAGGTCACAGAAAGACAGTAAACCTGAAAAGGAAAAGACTGCAGCGAAAAATGCAGTCCCTGTTAGGAGAATATGCTCTTGACAGGGGCTGTTTTTTTATGATTTCAGGGTTGACAAAATTCTGGAAAAGTGTTACTTTAAAACAAGGTTAGGAAAGACTAACTAAAATTGCTGTAAGCAAAATATCCTAAAGGAAAGAAAGGTGTAAAAGTAATGAGTAAAATCGCAGTTGTATATTGGAGTGGAACCGGAAATACAGAAGAGATGGCGAATGCCGTTGCAGATGGGGCAAAGGCGGCAGGAGCAGAAGCCGTTTTGCTGACCAGTGGAGCGTTTGACGCTTCTATGACAGAGAATTATGATGCGATAGCTTTTGGCTGCCCGTCTATGGGAGCCGAAGAGTTGGAAGAAGAGGAATTTGCGCCTATGTTTGAAGCGTGTGAGAGCAGACTGGAAGGAAAGAAAATTGCTCTGTTTGGCTCCTATGGCTGGGGAGACGGCGAATGGATGAGAAACTGGGAGGATACCTGCCGCTCAGATGGAGCCGTGCTTGTCTGCGACAGTGTCATCTGCAACGACGCACCGGATGAAGAGGCCGTGGCTGCCTGCAAAGCACTTGGAGCAGCGCTTGCAGCAGCGTAAAAGGGCCAATTCTTTTATACTCGAAAGTTTAATAGTTCCGGTTCTGCAATGCGGATATGGTTTTCCAGAGACGCTTTGTCTACAAGGGCAGGAACAACCCCGGTTCTGGAAACGCAGAATCCAGCGGCATAAGTGGCAATGGGAATTGCTTTTTCCAGAGGACAGCCTTCTGTCAGATAAGAAGCCAGGGCTGCGATGAAGGCGTCGGCACCGCCGGTAGAATCCACAGAGGGAAAAGCGGCGGCCGGAAAGGCACATGCCATATCTTTCGTTCTTAAATAAGAGCCCCGATGGCCAAGGGTAATAATGACTACCGGACAGCCCAGGGAAAAGAAAAACGCAGCCTGCTTATCCACTTCCGTTTCCTGAGGGCACAAAAGAGCAGCTTCCTTCCGGTTTGGAACAAAGATGTCCGTGTTCTTCAAGAGTTTATCCGGAAGAGTCTTTAATGCTGCAGGCTTCACAATGGTCTGTGCCCCATATTTCCGGGCCGTTTCGGCAGCACAGATACAGGTTTCCACAGGAATTTCTGTAGAAATCAGGCAGTAACCGCAGCCCGCAAACAAATGCTCCCGGGAGGAAATATCTTCCGGGAAAAGATTTTGGTTGGCTCCCGGAAGAATGGTAATGCTGCTTTCTGCGTCTTTCTGCACATGGATATAAGCCTTTCCGGTAATGGAAGCGGAATCTCTCCGAAGCCCCAGGGTCAGAACCTGTTCTTTCTTTAAAGAGTCGTAAATCATGGTGGAATCGTAGTCATTTCCAATCTTTCCGATAATGGTCACTTCCCTTCCCAGGCGGGCGCTTGCAATGGCCTGGTTAGCTCCTTTGCCGCCCAGTGCCATACAGGAAGACGTGGTGATAATCGTGCTGCCGGAACTGGGAGGTTCTTCTACATTTAAAGTAATATCCATATTAATACTGCCTACAGATACCAGTTTTTTGTAGCGGCAGGAAGGCGGTTCGCTGATACTTTCTTCATGGTCAAAGAGCAAATCTCCGAATTCAAAAAGGGCAAACTCCGGTTCGGACTGTTCTTCGCAGCGGGCAATCAAAGACTCACATGCCTTTTCTCCGAAACGCTCATAAGGAATACGGATAGAGGAGATTCGGGGAAAACAAATGGCTTCCCTGCCGTCTTCCCGCAGGCTGACCAAAGATAAGTCAGAAGGAATGTGATAGTGAAAGCTGTCCACTTTTTCATAAAGAGAAAGGGCTGACTCGAAATGTGTGCTGACCACTCCTGTAAAGCCCTGCCGGGATATTTGGGTATAGAAATCCGGGTCAAAAACAGAAATTTTTCTGTCTTCGGTATAGGGGATTTCATGGTCAAACAGACATTTTTTAAAGCCTTCAAACACCATATCTGAGCGCAGGCTGCCGGGCTTTGTAAGACAGCAGATATGGGTATGACGGTAATCCAAAAGCTTTTTGGCAGCGGCATATCCCATTTGGGAGAAATCAAGGCAGCAGGCTTCCTGAGGAAAAGAGCTGTTGATGTAGGAAATGGGAATGTTCTGCTCTTTGAAATGTCGTGCCTGGGAAAGGCTTTCTTCGCAGACAGGTTCCCAGAGAACTCCGTCAATCTTGTGTCTGCACAGTGCTGTGATGTGTTTTAATTCCTGCTTGGGATTATCTGCACTGTCACAGATTAAAACGTTATAGCCGTGTTTCTGGGCTGTCTGCAGGATACCGTTCAGCATCAGATGCATCTGGGAAGTTCGTTTCAGAAGAACACCGATGAGGAAGGTTCTGGCGGAAGAAATGCTCTTGGCTGCCCCGTAAGGGGTATAGTTGTATTCCTTTACGATTTTCAGAACCCGGTTTTTGGTCTCAATATTTATATTTTCGGCTTTGTTATTCACAATTTTGGAAACTGTGGATATGGAAACACCGGCCAAATTTGCAATATCTTTTATGGTCATAAAGAAAATACCTCACTTTCGTTGATAGATTTATTATTGACTATCTGAAAAAGTTTGTCAATAATAAGGATTTGCTTAAGTGAGGTATCTTTTTTTGGGGCTTCTATTCTATTGGATATTCCTTATGGTGTTCGTCCGTGAGTTTTTCATAGACTTCATCGCTTACTGCTTCCAGCCACTGATTGGAAGTGTTTTCTCCGGGGCATTCCATAGCCAGATGACTGAACCAGCTGTGAGCTTTGGCGCCGTGCCAGTGCTTTACATTAGCCGGAATCGTAATGACATCGCCGGGTTTTAAAGACTGCGCCTCTTTGCCTTCTTCCTGATACCAGCCTTCGCCGTCTACACACAGAAGAATTTGTCCGCCGCCTTTGTCAGCGCGGTGAATGTGCCAGTTATTGCGGCAGCCCGGCTCAAAAGTGACGTTGGCAATGAAGACAGGGCAGTTCTGGGGATTCGTAAGAGGCTTTAAGTAGCTGTTTCCTGTGAAATATTGGGCAAATGCCGTATTTGGCTCGCCCTGACCGAAAAAGCCGCCGTGAGCTTCTGTTGGGACATCTTCTGCATAGACTTCTTTTGCCATACGAAAGGCTGCCCATGCATTGGGCCAGCCGGCATAAAAAGCCAGATGTGTGAGAAGTTCTGCCATTTCTGTGTGGGTAACACCGTTTTTACGGGCAGAAGCAAGATGGTGCTGCAAAGAACTGTCCACAATCCCTTTGCTGACTAAAGCGGTAACCGTAATCATGGAGCGCAGTTTGGGGGCAAGCTGGTCTTCTCTGGACCAGACTTCTCCAAAGAGTACATCATCATTTAAACGTGCAAATTCCGGTGCGAAATCGTTTAGGGCATCTCTGCCTGCTGTTTGTTTTATCATAGAAATTCCTTCTTTCTTTTAAAATATGGTTGTTCTTATCTGATAGAAGCGCCCATGGAGTAAGCTTTTTCCAAAGCGGTATGCCCCTGCATCTGATTGGGGTCATCCACACCGCCTGCAAAGACAACGCCGGCCAGCCGCGCTTTTTCGTAGCAGTCAATCCAGCCCTCCAGGCTGCTGATGGCTCTTTTATCAGTGCCTTCTTCTTCCTCTGCGGCAGTGGAAAGCAGATAAATATCGCGGAACGCATAATCAGAGGAATAAAGTGCATTGGCCCGGTCAATCAGGGTTTTCATCTGACCGCTGATATCATAGTAATAGATAGGGGTTGCCCATACGATTACATCTGCCTGCTGCATTTTCTCTGTAATGGGGGCAGCGTCGTCAGAAATGACACACTTATGCAGTTTCTGACAGGCCAGACAGCCTTTACAGAATGCAATCTGCTTATCCCTTAAAGTGATTTGTTCCACTACATTTCCTGCAGCTTCGGCCCCTTCGGCAAAGGCATGAGCCAGAGTTTCCGAATTGCTCTGATTTCTCAGGCTGGTACTGATAATAAGAACTTTCTTAGACATACAAAAACCTCCTGTTTTTTTATTGACATTGCTGTCTATCTGTGTTATTTCTTTTGCTATATAGAATAATCCTTGAAGTAAACTCTAAGTCAAGAACTTTTTTCAGATTTTAATCGGAGGAGGCGCAATATGTTTGGATTTGGAAGGAAAAAACCGAAAACCTTATGGATTTCCATGCAGGACATTTTGAAGATTATGCGGGAGGATTATGAGAAAGAGAGTACCTTTGAACTCATAGATTTTTGTTACAAGGGTACCGTACACCGTATGGGCTCCTGTACCATTCCTCTGGACGAGGAACCGCGGAAAGAAGACATTCGTTTTGTGTTTGATGAGGATGTCTATGGGACACTGGAAGAGTTTCTGCAGTATGTCCGGCTGGAAGGTATGACACTTGTGGAAATGGAGGAGGACGTGGAGGTTTTGCAGGCCGGAATTGTAGGCGGGGAGACACTGCTGAGTTCTCCGTGGGGAGAGAACAGGCTTAGTGCGCATGCAAAAAACAAGTAAAAGCAGATTTACTTTTTAAGAAATTTATGGTATATTGTAAGCAGTTTTGAAAAAAGGAGGCGCACAAATGGGCTGGAAAACACCTTATTTGATGATTCAAAAAGGAAACTTTTTTGGTGTTCAGGCTATAAGTGCGCCCATTTTTAGGAATATTTGTCTGAAAACTCGTTGAGTTTTGTCGTTTTCAACTCTAAAAGTGGGCATCATTCTACAAAATATAAGAAAAGAGTGGTGCAATATGAATATCAAAAAACAACTTCAGAATTTATATCTTTATGAAATTATCAGCGGACTTCAAATTGTAGATGCAGTATGGGTTTTACTCCTTTTGAGCCGGGGCTTTTCTCTGGCCCAGACAGGGATTGCAGAAGGATTCTTTCATGTGGTCAGTATGTGCTGTGAAATCCCAAGTGGTATGCTTTCGGATATGATAGGGCGGAAAAAGACACTGATTCTGGCAGGTCTTGTATCGGCTGCAGGTTCCTTGTGCATGATTGCCACAGACTGGTTTGGCGTGATTTTAGTTGCCATGGGTCTGAATGCGTTCAGCTATAATCTGGTATCCGGTACAAGGGAAGCGTTGACTTATGACAGTCTTTTGGAAAGCGGACAGGAAGAACGGTATTTGAAGGTGTCGTGCATACAGGAAAACATTTATCTTGGAGTTTTCGCGCTGACGAATCTGCTCACGGTAGTCACGGTGACGCTGGGGTATCGAAAAGCCTATCTTATTTCTGTGGTACAGGGACTTCTGTGTTCTGCTGTAGCCTGGCGGCTTTCAGAAACAAAAATCGGAAGAGAAAAAAAGAAAGAAAAGCTGACACTGGCTGATATGGGAAGGGAACTTAAAAATTATTCTGTGGAGAGTATAAGATTTTTAGTTGAAAATTCTCTGGTTTGCAGGCGTATGCTGGTTTGCGGTGCTGTTTCTGCCGGATGCTATATTGTCTATATGATGATGCAGGAGCATTTGGTAGAGTGCGGATTAAGCGCTAAATGGGTTGGAATTCCGCTGCTGGTTCTTTCGCTTTTCAGTATGGCAGGGGCAACTCTGGGAGAAAAAATGGGAAGGGTAAATTTGAGAAAACTGCTGTTTTTTGGCGGTTTGCTGACCTGTCTTTTTATCTCTGCAAGCGGCAGTTCTGTATTGATAGTTTCTGTTCTGGCAGCAGGACTTGCTCATGGGCTTGAGGAAATGTTGATGCTGCGTATAGAAAATGAAAATCAGAAGATGTTTTCCAGCGAAATACGTGCTACAATGGTATCAGTAAGCAGTATGCTGTACAGTGTGTTTATGGTTGTATTAAGTCCGGTGGCCGGATGGATAGCCAAAGAATATTCCATTGCAGCAGCTTTTACAGGACTTGGTATATTTGCGGCAGGTATGGTGTGCGTATTTGTTTTATGGGAGAGAAAGGAGTAATGTATGATACAGGTGAATTTTTCCCAGGTTGTAAATAAGGCAGAAAAGGAGAAGTGCAAATTTGCAGTCATTGTTTCCAGATATAACGGACAATGGGTGTTTTGCAGGCATAAAGACAGAACAACCTATGAATGCCCAGGTGGACACCGGGAAGTACAGGAAGATATTTTAGATACTGCAAGAAGAGAATTGTATGAGGAAACGGGGGCGGTAGAATATGAACTTTCCGTTGTGGGGATTTATTCTGTAAAGCAGGAAGAAAGGGAAGATTTCGGCCTGTTATGTAGATGTGAAATTCTGGAGTTTGAAGAAATTCCGGAAGAATCAGAGATAAAAGAAATTCGGCTTTTTAAAGATTTGCCGACGGGCTGGACGTATCCGGAAATACAGCCGGTATTATTGGAGAAAGCTTATGGTCTCCGTTAAGTATAAAGATATTTCTGGCTTTTTCAAAGATACGCAGGAATCCTTTCTTTGGTCTTGTAAGCAGGGGATTATGGGGAATTTTTATGCCAGAGAGAGAAACTTTAAATCTCTTATGGCTGTGTTGGGAGACTTCACATTTTTCGACGGAGAACCGGACAGGGCGTTGGTGGAATATCTGCCAAAGGAGAGCAAACCAGAGTTTCGAATTCTGGTTCCACCGGATGAAGCGTGGGGGAGGCTCATTGAGGACTGTTACCGGGGGCGAAGCCGGAAAATTATGCGTTACCGCATGAAAAAGGAGCCGAATACTTTTGATACAGACAGCCTGAAACGAGTGGCCCGGCTTCCAAAAGGGTATACTTTTAAGTGGATAGAGGAAGAATTTTACAATCGGTGCAGAGAAGAAGAATGGAGCCGGGATTTTACGGCTCAGTTTGCTGATTATGAGAGTTTTTGTACCTTTGGAATGGGGGTGTTGGCTCTAAAAGGGGAAGAGCTTGTTTCCGGGGCGTCTTCGTATTCAGCCTGGAAGGGCGGCATTGAAATAGAAGTGGATACCAAAGAGGAATATCGAAGGCAAGGGCTGGCCTCTGCCTGCTGTGCCCGACTGATATTGGCTTGTCTGGAAACAGGGCGATATCCCTCTTGGGACGCCCACACCGAAAATTCTCTGGCACTTTCAGAAAAGCTGGGGTATCATTTGGACTGTCCTTATACAGCGTATGAAATATATGGGGAAGGAAGTAAAATCTAGGGAGAAGGTGGCGTATGCTTGTTCTATGGACGTTGTTTGCAGTACCTGTTATAGGAACAGGGATTCTTTTACATCGGAAATTGCAGGATTGGGAAAAGAAAGATTGGAATATTTTGCCGAAATGTTTGTCTACCTGGATGGTCGTATTTACCGGAGTATGGGGACTCTGCCAGACAGAAGATATGCATACAATGGGAAAGCAGTGGATTTTGTCTGCACTGCTGTTGTTTCTTCTGGCAGACGCCTTGCTGAAAGTGAAATTTTTCTGGGGAATGGGCGCCTTTGCAGCAGGACATATATTTTTGATAGGCTGGATTTTGTCCAAAAGCAGATTCTATCTGGCGGAAATTATTCTTTGGCTGATACTTATGGGGATTTGCCTGTTTCTTTTCCGGGAAGAAGTAAAAGGTGCGAGGGAAAATCCAAAACAGTATGCCATGTTGTTGTATCCTGCTGTTTTGATGGGAATGACAGTGCTGGCTCTTTCTCTGCCTTTCCGTTTGGGAAAGGAGTACGGGTGGATAGCTTTGGGGGCAGGCTTGTTTGCAGTTTCCGATATGATGGTGGGAAAAAGTTTTTTCCACGAGCAGACAAAAGGGATTCACTATCTGGCGCTTGGGCTGTATTATAGCGGAATTTACTGCTTTGCGCTTATGATGTGGATGTGATTTCGTTTTTACGTTTAAGGGATAGGGAAAGGAGTATGCAATGACAAAAGAAAAGTTAAGTCGGGCTGTATATAAAAGCCCGGTAGGAGAATTGCTTATTGTATGTACAGAAACAGCATTGCTGTCTTTGGGGGTTCGGAAAGAGCAGGAATCTGCAGAGGATAAAGAAAATAACCCTGTTGTCCAACAGACCATCAAAGAGTTGGAGGAATATTTTGCCGGAAACCGGAAGGTATTTACTGTGCCTTTAGATTTGCGGGGAACAGAATTCCAGAAAAAAGTCTGGGAAGCTTTGAGAGAAATTCCTTATGGGGAGACCCGTTCCTACAAAGAGATAGCAGAAAAAATTGGAAATCCCAAAGCCAGCAGAGCTGTAGGCATGGCGAATCATCGGAATCCCATTGGGATTGTGGTTCCCTGTCATCGTGTGGTTGGCGCAAATGGAAAACTAACCGGTTATGCAGGCGGTATTCCCATGAAACAGGCCCTTTTGGAGTTGGAAAAACCAATGTAAAGGCAGGTGGGATTATACCCAGGGAATTAAAATTCCATGGACACTATAAAGTTTTCAAGAATAAGAAAAGGCCCTATGACGAAGCTGCCGGAAAAAGCAGCGGCGTCACAGGGTCTTTATTTGGTGAAATCAGTCGTTTTTTGCCAGTTGGATACCGGAAATGTCGGGCTCTATCATCAGGGAATAGTTGGTATAATACACCACGAATCCGGGTTTTGAGCTGTTTGGCTTTTTCACATGTTTCTTCTGAATATAGTCGATTTCCACTTTGGGAGCTGTGCGTCCGCTGGAGTAGTAGGCAGCCAGTCGTCCTGCTTCTTCAAACGTTCTGTCCGGCAGTTCTTCGTTGTTGCTTTTGACAATAACATGGGAGCCCGCCATTTTCTTTGCGTGGAACCACCAGTCATTGCCGGTGGCAAACTTAAAGGTCAGCTCTTCGTTCTGGTAGTTATTTTTTCCTACATAAATATGATAGCCGTCACTGGAAATATAGTGAAGAGGCTTGGATTTTTCCAGGGCTTTTTTCTTTTTGGTGTAATGCTTTTTAATATAACCGCACTCGGTCAGTTCTTCTTTAATCTGGGACAGGTCGCTTTCTGTCAGTGCAATATCCAGAGCCGTGCTGACAGACTCCAAATGCAGGATTTCTTCATGGGTTTCTTTTAACTGTTCTTCCAAAGCCTGGGCAGTTCGTTTCAGTTTGTTATAACGGTCAAAATATTTCTTGGCATTTTCCTGGGGTGTCAGAGTATTGTCCAGCGGAATGGTAATCTCTTCGTTGGTGTAGTAATTCAAAGCCTGGAAGGATTTGCAGCCGCTTTCCAGATTGTAGCCGTAGGTATTAATCAGCTCCCCATAGACTTTGTACTTATCCATTTTCTCTGTATCTTTCATCTGCTTTGTCTGCAAATCGTATTTTTTGCGGTTGCGTTCCAAAGCGGTCTGGACAATTCGGCGCAGGTCGGCGGATTTCTGGCGGATTCGGGTAATCTGGTCTTTTTGTGCGTAGTATTGTTCCAACACAGTGGATATGGAAGGAAAGTCTCTTTTTTCCGCTGTGGTGTACTTAGTCAGAGGAATAGCTGCATATTCCAGAGGTTCCCCTTTTTCATTGTATACAATATTAGGTTGAAAATCGCCGTTTTTTATATCCTCCATGACACGGGTGAAGGTGTGAAACAGGTGTTCCCGTGCAGTTTCGCTGAGGGCCTGGGGAGAGAGACTTCCGTCCACAGAAGCGCGAAAACAGATTTCCTCAGCAATACAGGGGCTGATACCTGTCAGGGAGGTATAAATTCCTTTGGCTATGGCCGTAGGTTTGGTATATACCATGCTGTAAAAGGTTTCCTGGGTCATGGTCAGTGGATTTGCTTTCTCCTGAGTTTTTGGAAGAAAATAGTCTCTTCCGGGCAGAACTTCCCGGACAGAACTGACATTACAGGACACATGCTTGATACTGTCCAGAATCATGCGATTTTCATTCAGGAAAATAATATTGCTGTGTTTGCCCATGATTTCTACAACCAGAGTTTTAAAACACAAATCCCCCAGTTCGTTTAAATGTTCGATGCGAAATTCAATGGCACGCTCCATGTCCGGTTGGGTTACTGCCGTGATTTTTCCGTTTCCCACATGCTTTCTCAAAAGCATACAGAAATTGGGCGCCGTTAAGGGACTGGTTTTGTTCCTATCTGTAAAATAGATAAGCGGAAGAGAAGCACTGGCAGAAATCAGAAGCCGGTACTGGGTTTTATTGTTCTTTATGGTAATCAGCAGCTCGTCAGGTTCGGGCTGGGCAATTTTGTTGATTTTTCCGCCAACAATGGTTTCATTAAATTCTTTCACCATGCCGGCAATGGTAATTCCGTCAAAAGCCATAATGAGTCTCCTTTCTTTTGAATATGCAAAAGGCATATGAATTAAAGTTCATTCTATCATAAATTTCCACCATAAGCAAAAAAATATTTGACGGCTCTTGGGGATTGGCTTATAATAACCATGTATGTTTATGCCTTACGGTAAATCAAAGACATAAGAAAGAGTTCAGAGATGATAAAGAGCATGACCGGCTTTGGCAGAGCCGAATTGTTAGACGAAGAAAAGAAAATTACAGTGGAAATGAAGTCTGTTAATCACCGCTATCTGGACGTAAATATGAGAATGCCCAAGAAATTCAGCATTTTTGAGGCTTCTATCCGTTCTCTTTTAAAGGAGTACATTCAGAGGGGAAAGGTGGACTTATTCATTACCTGTGAAGACTATACCCAGGGCAGAATGGCTGTGAAATACAACCGGGATATTGCGGCACAGTACATGGAATGTCTGCGGCAGATAGGCGAGGACTTTGAGTTGGACGAAGAAGTGGACGCTGCTGCGCTTTCCAGATATCCGGAAGTTCTGACCATGGAAGAACATGAAAGCGACGAAAAGGAACTCTGGAGTTCGTTGGAAAATACCATTCGCAGGGCAGCAGAGCAGTTTGTGGAGACCAGAAGCCAGGAAGGTGCCCATTTGAGACGGGATATTCTGGAAAAACTGGCGGACATGGACGAAAAGGTTGCCGGGGTGGAGAAAAGATACCCGGATATTATTAAAGAATACAGAGAAAAACTGGAGACAAAGGTCAGAGAACTGCTGGCGGATACGCATATCGAAGAGAGCCGCATTGCCGCAGAGGTGGTACTTTTTGCAGATAAAATCTGTACGGATGAGGAAACGGTACGCCTGAAAAGCCACATTGCACATATGGGGCAGGTGCTTTCAGAAGATGACGGCATTGGCAGAAAGCTGGATTTTATTGCCCAGGAAATGAACCGGGAAGCAAACACAATTCTGTCTAAGGCGAATGACTTGGAAACCTCCAATTTGGCCATTGATTTGAAGACGGAAATCGAAAAAATCCGGGAACAGATTCAAAATATTGAATAAAGGCAGGAAAAGCAATGGCAAAGCTTTTAAATATCGGATTCGGAAATGTTGTGAATATGGATAAGATAGTAGCTGTGGTAAGCCCGGACGCGGCCCCCATTAAGAGACTGGTGCAGGCGGCTAAAGAGTCGGGGCGGTCTGTAGACGCGACCCAGGGCCGAAAGACCAAGGCCGTGCTGATTACAGACGGAGATATGCTGGTGCTGTCTGCCCTGCAGCCGGAAACCATAGCAAAGCGTTTTGGTACATTTTCAGAAAATGAAGCAAAAGGGGAATATGATGGCTGATAAAGGAATTTTAGTAGTGGTATCCGGATTTTCCGGTGCCGGAAAAGGAACACTGATGAAACGTCTGCTGGAAAAGTATGACAATTATGCGTTGTCTGTGTCTGCGACCACCAGAGCGCCAAGACCGGGAGAAGAACACGGCAGGGAATATTTTTTCCATACAAAGCAGGAATTTGAAGAATTGATTCTGCAGGACGCTCTGATAGAGTATGCCCAGTATGTGGACAATTATTACGGAACGCCTAAGGCTTACGTGGAGAAGCAGTTAAATGCGGGAAAAGATGTGATTCTGGAAATTGAAATCCAGGGTGCGTTAAAGGTGAAGGAAAAAATGCCGGAAACCCTTCTGCTTTTTGTAACTCCGCCAAGTGCCCAGGAATTGAAACGCCGTCTGATTAACCGAGGCACAGAGAGTCTGGAAGTCATTGAGTCCAGGCTGGCCAGAGCAGCAGAAGAGGCAGAGGGAATGCCGAAATATGACTATATTTTGATTAACGATGAGATTGAAGAGTGCGTAGATACCATGCACAGCATTATTCAGAGCCAGCATGACACGGTCAAAAACCGTGAGTCTTTTATAGAGAAAATGACAGAGGAAGTTGCTGTATTTAAGAAAGGAGAAGAAGTATGATACACCCATCTTACACAGAATTAATGGAAGCTATCAATGAAGGTGCAGAAATGGAGGACGAACCGTTAGTAACCAGCCGTTACTCCGTAGTGCTTGCTACCAGCAAAAGAGCAAGACAGCTTATTGCGGGAAAAGATGCCATGGTGCCAAGCTATGGGAAAAAGCCGCTTTCCACTGCTGTAGAAGAAATTTATAAGGGCAAGGTTCATATTCTGCCGGAAGACGCAGAATTGGAGGAAGAGCCTGCAACAGAAGAAGACACAACAGAAACAATGGAATAAGAAATAGAAAGGACTGCTGACCGGCTTTGGCGGCAGTCCTTTGTGCAATAAGGAGGATGCATGAGGAAAGTATTGTTTATTTCCCTGGGCTGCGACAAGAATCTGGCGGATTCGGAAGAAATGCTGGGAATACTGGTGGAAAATGGTTATGAAATTACCAATGACGAGACAGAGGCAGAGGTGATTGTAGTGAATACCTGTGCCTTTATTCATGATGCCAAGGAAGAAAGTGTCAACAGTATTCTGGAAATGGCGAAATATAAGGAAGAAGGGGTTTTAAAAGCCCTTTTGGTTACGGGATGTCTGGCTCAGCGGTACAAAGACGAAATTATGAAGGAAATCCCGGAGGTAGACGCAGTGCTGGGAACCACCAGCTATGACGGAATCATTACAGCTTTGGACAAGGTGTTTGAGGGAGAGCGGTATGAAGAGTTTAAGGATATCAATGTGCTTCCGGCAAACAGCAAGAAGAGAATGATTACCACCGGCGGATATTTTGAATATCTGAAAATCGCCGAAGGATGTGACAAGCGGTGTACTTACTGTATTATTCCAAAACTCCGGGGGAATTACAGAAGCGTGCCAATGGAGCAGCTGCTGTCCCAGGCTGCCTATCTGGCAGAGCAGGGTGTGAAAGAGCTGATTTTAGTGGCACAGGAAACAACGGTTTACGGAAAAGACCTTTACGGGGAGAAATCTCTGCACAAGCTGTTAAAAGAACTGTGCAAAATACCGGGGATTCAGTGGATTCGGATTCTTTACTGTTATCCGGAGGAAATTTATCCGGAACTCATACAGACTATGAAGGAAGAAACGAAAATCTGTCATTACCTGGATTTGCCCATTCAGCACTGCAGTGACCGGATTCTGAAAAGAATGGGAAGGAGAACCACCAAGCAGGAGCTCATAGACATTGTACAGACTCTGAGAAAAGAGATTCCTGACATCATTCTTAGAACCACACTGATTACCGGATTTCCGGGAGAGACGCAGGAAGACCACGAGGAACTGCTGGATTTCATTGACAAACTGGAATTTGACCGTCTGGGTGTTTTCACTTATTCTGCAGAAGAGGATACCCCTGCAGCCCTGATGCCGGACCAGATTGACGAGGAAGTGAAGCTGGACAGACAGGCGGAACTGATGGAACTGCAGCAGGAGATTTCCATGGATAAGGGAAATGATAAAATCGGCGCTGTGGTAGAAGTGATGATTGAAGGAAAGGTCGCAGATGAAAATGCCTATGTGGGACGTACTTACGGGGATGCGCCCAAGGTAGACGGCTATATTTTCGTGAACACAGATACGGAACTGATGTCAGGCGATTTTGCGCGCGTGCATGTCACAGGTGCGTTGGAGTATGATTTGATAGGAGAGTTGGAAGATGAATACACCGAATAAATTAACCATTGCGAGAGTCATTATGATTCCCTTTTTCGTAGCTTTTTTAATGTATGATATTACAGGAAGTGCAGACAAATGGATTGCCCTGGCTATTTTTGTCATTGCCAGCCTTACGGATACTCTGGACGGTTATCTGGCCAGAAAACACAATCTGGTAACAAATTTCGGCAAGTTTATGGACCCTCTGGCGGATAAGCTGCTGGTATGTTCTGCCCTGATTTGCTTTACCTCCACAGGACAGTTGGCAGCCTGGATTACCATTGTCATTATTGCAAGAGAATTTATCATCAGTGGTTTCCGTCTCATTGCGGCAGATAATGGCATTGTCATTGCGGCAAGCTACTGGGGCAAGTTTAAGACGGTTTCCCAGATGATTATGATTATTCTGATGATTATGGATATCCAGAATACGGTTTTCCAGGGGATTCTTACACTGTTTGTAGTCATTGCAGTGGCTCTGACGATTATTTCTCTGGTTGACTATATTGCAAAAAACAAAAGTGTACTGAGCATGCAGGATTAAAAGGGAGTGGAGAGCATGACTGCGGAACTGATTTTTATAGGAATGGATTTGCTGGAACAGGAAGCGGCCAAGGACGGCAGCCGGTATCTGGCTGAAAAGTGTAAACGATTTGGATTTTCTTTCAATGGGATAAGCCTTGTAAGAGAAGATAAAAAGCAGGTGACAGAGACTGTAAAGGCGGGGCTGAAACGTTCGGATTTGGTTTTTGTGTGTACGAAGACCGGGGAACTTTTGGAAGGTCTGCCAAAGACTCTGACACAGGAAAAGGGGCTGATTCTTCTTCCGCAGGAAGAGGAGAAAATGGCTGTAGTATTGGAAGAGAGGCTTGCCTGCTGTCTGGAAGAAAAACAGGCAGGGGCAGTCTGCTGTGACACTGTGAAGCTTTGTGGTCTGGAAGAAAAGGAAATTCGGGAAAAAATCAGAGACCTGCAGGAAGAAAAGCAAAATCCCGTGCTGCAAGTCTTTTCCTATCCGGGGGAGGTGCATATTTGTGCAGCGGCATACGGGGAAACCAAAAAGGCAGCTAAAAACCTTTTAAAACCGGTTATCCGGGAACTGAAGGTTCGTTTTGGAGCTGATATCTATACCACAGAGGAAAATAAAAATCTGGAAACCGCAGTGGTGGAGCTTCTGAAGAAGCAGGATTTGACGCTGACCACGGTAGAATCCTGTACAGGAGGCGCACTTGCCGCCAGAATTATCAATGTGCCGGGGGCTTCGGATGTGCTGAAACAGGGCTTTGTGACCTATTCCAATAAAGCGAAAAGAAAAGCGGTCAAGGTAAAGAAGCACACGCTGAAAAAGTACGGCGCTGTCAGTGAGCCCTGTGCCAGAGAAATGGCAAAGGGCGGCGCCTTTGCGTCTGGTGCAGATACGGCACTGTCGGTTACCGGATTTGCAGGTCCGGAGGGCGGTACAAAAGAATTTCCGGTAGGAACCGTGTTTATTGGCTGCACCGTGAAAGACCAGACAAGAGTAAAGGAATGCCATTTTACAGGAAACCGAAGCAGCGTAAGAGAACAGGCAGTCACCCAGGCTCTGGTGCTGCTCCGGGAGTGTATTCTGAAAAATTTTGAACAGAAAAGCGGAAAATAGTGGTTCAGCGCATCATTTTTATCAGTTGAAGCATACGGTCCATGCGCTGGATTTCTTCCTGGGATTTTCCGGCTTTTAGGACCTGAATGATAGTTTCCATTTCCTGAGAAGAAAACTGCAGGTTGCTTTCTTTGTTTCGGGAAGCGGCGGACATGAGAAAGGGCAGAAGCTCCTGTGGGCTTTTGCCCTTTCCCTGTTCTGCCAGTTGTCCCAGCATAGCCAGTTTGGACATATCCATGCCGGAAAGTTTGGGATTGTTCATCCAGGATTCGTTTTGATTATTCATAGCTATGTTCGCCTCCTTGCGCATACATGCCGTCCGTATGAAATTCCGGGGGCAGGGGTTTCTGGGACAGTTCCAACATCTGCAGCATTAAAAGTGTGTTAATCATATTGTTCAGTTTTTCTTTTGCAGGGCCGTGGCAGGCATTGCTGCAGGCTGTCAGCATTTCTACCGGGTCGCTTTTCTGTCTGGAACAGATTTCCATGTTTCCTTTGGAAGAATGGAAAAAATGTATGGTGTTCTGCAATTCCAGAAACTTGGCAAATACAGATACCACAGACTGCCCCGAAGACGGCAGATAGGGAAGCGCAGCCTTTAAAATCTGTACGGAATCTCCGTTTACCATCTCATCTAACAAATTCTGAGAATCCATATGCAGGCTCCAATTCTTGAGTTTCTATCACTATATGCGAAAAGAGGGTGGGATATGTTTCTGAACACAGAAATTTTTTCTGCATATCCTATTACGAAAGGAGAAATTTCCTATGAATGATGAAAAAACCAGATTGGTGGAGGAAGGCAACACCATTTATGAAATAGATTTGGAATGTATGCAAAGGAAACAGGAGCGGAACCGGAAGTGGGAAAGCAGAAAGAAAAGAATACAGCCGCCGAAAAAAATGCTTGACAAATCCCAAAATCCCCCTTATACTCTGTAACAAATTAAAACTTTAAACCGATGAATAAGAAGAGTAAGCAGAGATATTTGTTTTCAGAGAGCCGCGGATGGTGGGAGCGGGGCAGCAAGAGTTTTTGCTGAATGGACTTGTGAGGGCAGCTTGAAATCTTCAGGGAAGAGAGTAGACGCTGACGGGGAAACCAGCCCGTTATCCGTTGGGAATGTATGTCAGTACATGAAAGAGTGGTTTTGTGTCCGGCAGTTTCCATATGTTTAGGAAAGCGCCGGACACAGGCAATTTGGGTGGTACCGCAGAGGCAAAGAAGCCCCTGTCCCATTTGGAAATGATTCCAGTGGGGCAGGGGCTTTTTTCAATTCGAAATCCACAGGTGCTCTTTCTGAAAAAGGGAGGAAACAAAGATGTTAAAACCAGATTATGAAACCGCAAAAAAGTTTGCAGAGAAGTACTCCGTGCTTCCTCTTTACAGGGAACTGCAGGGAGACAGTACAACGCCTATTGCCATTTTGCGAAAGCTGTCGCAGAAAAAGAAGAGATATTTTCTGCTGGAAAGTGTGGAGGCACAGGAGCGGTGGGGCAGATATTCGTTTCTGGGATGTGACCCTGTCTGCCGGGTCACCTGCAAAAACGGAATTGTGAAGGTGGAAAGCAAAGGTGGGACAAAGACGGAAAGGACGGAAAAACCGCTGCATGTTTTACGGGAGATTTTAAGGGATTACCGTACGCCGGTATTTCCGGAACTGCCGCCTTTTACCGGAGGATTGGTGGGATATTTTGCATACTCTATGATAGGCTATGCAGAACCTGTTTTAAACATAAAAGAGAGTGCATTTGCGGATTTTGATTTGATGTTGTTTGACAAGGTGATGGCTTATGACCACCTGAAACAAAAAATTTTTGTTATTGTAAATGTGAAAACCAGACGGTTGGAGGAAAATTATGAGACAGCCGGGAAACAGATCGAGGAATTGTGCCAGCTGCTGCAGCGGGAGCTGCCGGAAGAAAAGCCGCGAGAGCCGGAAAACATTACTTTTACCTGCAATACAACAGAAGAAGAATATTGCAGGACTGTAGAAAAAACAAAAGCCTATATTCACAGCGGAGATATTTTTCAGGCAGTCATTTCCCGGCAGTTTGAGGGAACCATGAGGCAAAGTCTGTTTCCTGCCTATCGGATTTTGCGAACCACCAACCCTTCTCCCTATATGGTCTATCTGCACACAGAGGAGGAAGAACTGATGAGCACGTCCCCGGAAACCCTGGTGCGGCTGAAAAACGGCAGGCTGGTGACGTTTCCGGTGGCAGGTTCCAGACCCAGAGGGAAAACAACAGAGGAAGACCGGAGAATGGAGAGCGAACTTTTGCAGGATGAAAAGGAACTGGCAGAACACAATATGCTGGTGGATTTGGGCAGGAATGACCTGGGGAAAATCAGCAAATTTGAATCTGTAGAGGTCACAGAATATATGATGGTGCATAAATATTCAAAAATTATGCACATTTGCTCCCAGGTGGAAGGAAATATCCGGGAAGACAGGGATGCTTTTGACGCTATTGAGGCAGTTCTTCCGGCAGGAACCCTTTCCGGAGCGCCTAAAATCCGGGCCTGCCAGATTATTGAAGAACTGGAAAAGACACCCAGGGGCATTTACGGCGGCGCTTTAGGTTATATGGATTTTACCGGGAATATGGACACCTGTATTGCTATCCGCATGGCGGTGAAAAAGGGGGATACGGTTTATGTACAGGCAGGCGGCGGTATTGTGGCAGACAGTGTGCCAAAAAAGGAATATGAGGAATCCGCCAATAAGGCGGCGGCCGTTATGCAGGCAGTGATAAGGGCAGGAAAGGGGTTAGATATATGATTTTATTTATTGATAATTATGACAGTTTTACCTACAATCTGGTGCAGTATCTGGGGAGTCTGCAGCCAAACCTGGAAGTGGTGCGGAACGACAGGATTACCTTAAAGGAAATCGAAGAAAAAAATCCCACCCATATCATTTTGTCACCGGGACCGGGATATCCCAAAGACGCAGGTATCTGTGAAGAGGTTATCCGGCATTTTCAGGGGAAGATTCCCATTCTGGGAATTTGTCTGGGGCATCAGGCCATTTGTGAGGTATACGGCGGAGAGATTGCTCCTGCTTCCCATCTGATGCACGGGAAAACCAGTCAGATTTTTCCAAAGGGTGTAAGTCCTTTGTTTGAAGGAATAGATGGAGCATTTCGGGGAGCCAGATACCATTCGCTGGCGTTAAAGAGAGAAACCTTGCCGGATTGTCTGCGGGTGACGGCTTTGGCGGAGGACGGAGAGGTTATGGCCGTGGAGCACCGGGACTATCCGGTGTACGGACTGCAGTTTCACCCGGAATCCATACTTACGGAGCAGGGAATGAAATTTCTGGAAAACTTTTTAAAAATACAGGGAAGAAAGGAAAGAACGCTCATGATAAAGGAAGCCATTCACACACTGATGGACGGGAAAGATTTGGATTACGGCACCGCAAAGGCGGTTATGGAGGAGATGATGGAAGGCAGAGCCACACAGGCGCAGATGGGAGCTTTTTTGGCGGCGCTGCGGATGCAGGGGGAAAGTATTGACGAGATTACCGCTTTTGCAGAAGTCATGAGAGAAAAAGGCGTGAAAATCCGTCCCCAGAGAGAAGTCATGGACATTGTGGGAACCGGAGGGGACGAGGCGGGTACCTTTAATATTTCCACAACGGCAGCTTTTGTAGTGGCGGCGGGAGGGATTCCGGTGGCAAAGCACGGAAACCGCAGTGTGTCCAGCAAAAGTGGGGCAGCAGATGTACTGGAACATCTGGGGGCCAATGTTTCCCTGGACGCAAAGCAGAATGAAACGGTGCTGAACCAGACGGGGATGTGTTTTCTCTTTGCTCCGGTGTACCATTCTTCTATGAAGTATGCGGCTCCGGTGCGAAAAGAAATGGGAGTACGGACCGTTTTTAACATTCTGGGTCCTCTTTCCAATCCGGCGGCAGCCACCATGCAGCTTCTGGGCGTTTATGACAAAAAGCTGGCAGAGCCTCTTGCCCGGGTGCTGGGGAATCTGGGGGTAACCAGAGGGGTAGCTGTGTGCGGCGCAGACGGTTTGGACGAAATTACTTTGACAGGGGAAACACTGGTGTGCGAAATTCGTTTCGGAGAAATTACCAGCTACACCATTACCCCGGAACAGTTTGGACTGAAGCGGTGTACACTTTCTGAATTAACCGGAGGCAGCCCACAGGAAAACGCCCGGATTACCAGAGACATTCTGGAAGGGAAAGAGCGGGGGCCTAAAAGGGATGTGGTGCTGTTAAACGCAGGTATGAGCCTGTATCTGGGGATTGACGGCATTTCTCTTGAGGAGGGGATTCATATGGCAGGAGAGTTGATTGACAGTAAAAAAGCTCTGGCGAAACTGGAAGAATTTGTGGCGGCGACAGGAAAGTATGAGGAGTAGAAGATGATATTAGACCAGATTGCAAAAGATACCCAAATCCGGGTGGCGAAAAAGAAAGAGGCATGCCCGCTGGAAGAAATCAGAGAAAAGGCCCTGGCTTGTGAAAATACTGGGGAATTTCCATTTGAGAAAGCTCTTGCGGGAAAAGAGATGTCTTTTATCTGCGAGGTGAAGAGGGCTTCTCCTTCCAAAGGGGTGATTGCCCCTGTGTTTCCTTATCTGCAAATTGCAGAGGAGTATGAAAAAGCAGGTGCTTCTGCGATTTCCTGTCTGACGGAGCCAAAATACTTTCTGGGACAGGACCGGTATTTGCGGGAGATTGCTTCTAAGGTGAACATTCCGGTGCTTCGCAAAGATTTTACAGTGGACAGCTATCAGGTATATGAGGCAAAGGTTTTAGGCGCCTCAGCCGTACTGCTTATCTGCAGTCTTTTGGAGGAGGAAACTCTGCGTGCTTATGTGGAACTTGCGCACAGTCTGGGGCTGTCGGCTTTGGTGGAGGCTCATGATGAGGGGGAAATAGAAAAGGCGCTCAGGGCAGGCACCAGGATTTTAGGAGTCAATAACCGGAATTTGAAGGATTTTACGGTAGATGTGGAAAACAGTCTGCGGCTTCGCCAGCAGGTTCCGGAAGACGTAATTTTTGTAGCGGAAAGCGGGATACGCACCGGGGAAGACATAGAAAAGCTGAAAAAAGGAGGGGTACAGGCCGTGTTAATTGGAGAAACTCTGATGAGGAGCAGAAATAAAGGGAAAATGCTCCAGGAACTGAAAGAAGGGAAGCGATGAGCAGGGTGAAAATCTGCGGACTGAAAACCGTGGAGGAGATTCGTATGGTGAATGATCTGCTGCCGGATTATGTGGGTTTTGTGTTTGCAAAGAGCAAAAGGCAGATTTCTTTTTCACAGGCCATTGCCATGAAGCAGAACCTTTCTGCGAAAATCAAAAGCGTGGGTGTGTTTGTCAATGCTCCGAAGGAGGAAGTGCTGCAGGCGGCCAGTCTGGGGATTGTAGATTTGCTTCAGCTTCATGGAGACGAGGATTGGGAATATGTGCAGCAGATAAAGGCGGAGACAGGGCTTCCGGTCATAAAAGCCATAAGAGTTCGAAACCGGGAGGATATTTTAAGAGGAGAGGAACTGCCCTGTGATTATCTCCTGTTGGATACTTACAGGGCAGGGGCATATGGCGGCTGTGGGGAAGTCTTTGACTGGAAGCTGATTCCAATGCTGAAAAAGCCCTTTTTCCTGGCAGGAGGACTGAATGGAGAAAATGTACAAAAGGCAGTTTCACGGTGCTGCCCTTTTGCCGTGGATGTCAGCAGTGCAGTGGAAGAGCAGGGAAGAAAATCAGAGGAAAAGGTACGCAAATTTCTAAAAAAGGTAAGAGAGGTACAGAAATATGAGTAAAGGAAGATATGGGATTTACGGAGGACAGTATATACCGGAGACCTTAATGCAGGCGGTACAGGAGGTGGAAGCGGCCTATGAAAAATACAGCAAAGACGAAGAATTTCAAAGGGAACTGGAGGATTTGCTGAAACATTACGCGGGGAGACCTTCTCTCCTCTACTATGCCGAAAAAATGACAAAAGACCTGGGAGGAGCCAGAATTTACCTGAAAAGGGAGGATTTAAACCATACCGGCTCCCACAAGATTAACAATGTGCTGGGGCAGGTGCTTTTGGCCAAGAAAATGGGAAAAACAAGAGTCATTGCAGAGACCGGGGCGGGACAGCATGGGGTGGCCACCGCTACGGCGGCAGCTCTTATGGGCATGGAATGTGAAATTTTTATGGGAAAAGAGGACACAGACCGTCAGGCTTTAAATGTCTTTCGCATGGAACTTCTGGGGGCAAAGGTACATGCCGTAACCAGCGGAACCCAGACTTTAAAAGATGCGGTAAACGAAACCATGCGGGAGTGGAGCCGCCGCATGGACGATACCCTCTATGTCCTGGGCTCTGTCATGGGGCCGCATCCTTTTCCCATGATTGTCCGTGATTTTCAGAAAATCATAGGAAAAGAAATCAAAGAGCAGCTTATGGAAAAGGAAGGATGTCTTCCCAATGCAGTCATTGCCTGTGTAGGAGGAGGAAGCAATGCCATGGGGGGCTTTTTATGAGTTTCTCCCCCATAAAGAGGTGCGGCTTATTGGCTGCGAAGCGGCAGGGCTGGGGGTAGATACGGCCAAACATGCAGCCACCATCAGCCGGGGGACAACCGGGGTTTTCCATGGCATGAAATCCGTTTTCTGTCAGGATGAATATGGACAGATTGCACCGGTGTATTCCATTTCCGCAGGACTGGATTATCCGGGAATCGGACCGGAGCATGCACATCTGGCGGAAACCGGAAGGGCAGAGTACGTGCCGGTTACAGATACAGAGGCAGTAGAGGCCTTTGAATACCTCTCCAGAACGGAAGGTATTATTCCTGCCATAGAAAGCGCGCATGCTGTGGCTTATGCCAGAAAGCTGGCCCCGTCCATGGAGAAAAACCAGATAATCGTAGTAAACATTTCGGGCAGAGGAGATAAGGATGTGGCAGCCATTGCCAGATACAGAGGAGTGGACATTTATGAATAGAATCCAGGAAGCATTTCAGAACAAAAAAGCATTTATTCCGTTTATCACAGGGGGAGACCCCTCTTTGGAAATTACAGAACGTCTGCTTTATGCCATGGAAGAGGCAGGGGCAGATTTGATTGAAATCGGAATTCCCTTTTCCGACCCCACCGCTGAGGGCGTGGTGATACAGAAAGCCAATGAACGTGCGTTAGAGGCAGGCTGTACCACGGATAAACTGTTTGATACCATAAAAAGGGCCAGAAAAAAAGTCCGGGTTCCCATGGTATTTCTCACTTATGTCAATCCCATTTATACTTATGGGAAAGAAAGGTTTATGAAAAGATGTGTAGAGTGCGGCATTGACGGGCTGATTGTGCCGGACATGCCTTTTGAGGAAAAAGGGGAGCTGGCTCCTGTGTGCGCCGATTATGGAGTGGAAATCATTTCTCTGATTGCGCCGACCTCAAAGGAGCGCATACAGAAAATTGCAGAAGGGGCACAGGGGTACATTTACTGTGTTTCCTCTCTTGGTGTTACGGGAGTGAGAAGTGAGATTACCTCGGACATTGCAGGTATGGTGAAACTGGTGCGCCAGGTGACAGATACTCCCTGCGCGGTAGGCTTCGGTATTTCCACACCGCAGCAGGCAAAGGAGATGGCAGGGATAGCAGACGGCGCCATTGTGGGAAGCGCTATTGTGAAAATAATCGAAGAATATGGAAAAGACGCGGTTCTCTCTGTGGCGGAATATGTGCAGAAAATGAAGAGAGCCGTATCCGAAAGAAGTCAGACGGACAGCGTACAGGATTTTTCTTGAAATCAGTAAAATCCTGTGCTATCATTAAGAACAGTGATTATACTCATCAGGAGGGAAAAACCGTGCAGAAATACGGAGTAAACGAACTTAGGAAAATGTTTTTAGAGTTCTTTGAGAGCAAAGGACATCTGGCTATGAAGAGCTTTTCTCTTGTTCCTCACAATGACAAGAGTCTGCTTTTGATTAATTCCGGTATGGCGCCTTTAAAGCCATACTTTACAGGCGCAGAAATCCCGCCCAGACGCCGGGTGACAACCTGTCAGAAATGTATCCGTACAGGTGATATTGAAAACGTAGGGAAGACAGCACGTCACGGCACATTTTTTGAAATGCTGGGAAACTTCTCTTTCGGAGATTATTTTAAGCGTGAAGCCATTGCCTGGTCCTGGGAATTTTTGACCGAGGTTGTGGGACTGGACCCGAACCGCCTGTATCCTTCTATTTATGAAGAAGATGAAGAGGCTTT
This sequence comes from Blautia acetica, assembly GCF_038739805.1. NCBI lineage: Bacteria > Bacillati > Bacillota > Clostridia > Lachnospirales > Lachnospiraceae > Blautia > Blautia acetica. Next base: position 89,637 of record NZ_JBBEWO010000002.1, read on the forward strand.
TGAAATCTGGAATAAGGAAATGGGAATTCCTGCAGAGCGTATTTTCCGTTTCGGCAAGGGCGACAACTTCTGGGAACACGGCGCAGGTCCCTGCGGTCCCTGTTCTGAAATCTACTATGACCGCGGCGAAAAATACGGCTGTGGAAGTCCGGATTGTACCGTAGGCTGCGAGTGCGACCGTTACATGGAAATCTGGAACAATGTATTTACCCAGTTTGAAAATGACGGGGAAGGCCATTACACGGAACTGGTACAGAAAAACATTGATACCGGTATGGGTCTGGAGCGTCTGGCTTCTGTAGTCCAGGACGTGGATTCTATTTTTGATGTAGATACTTTGTGCGCTTTGAGAAACAAGGTCTGTGAACTGGCTCACACCGAATATAAGAAGGATGAGACAAAAGACGTTTCCATTCGTCTGATTACCGACCATATCCGTTCTGCAACCTTTATGATTTCTGACGGTATTATGCCCACAAATGAAGGAAGAGGCTATGTACTGCGCCGTCTTATCCGCCGTGCAGCCCGCCACGGACGTCTTCTGGGAATCGAAGGCAAGTTCCTGGCAGAGTTAGGCGCCGTTGTCATTGAAGGCTCCAAAGACGGTTATCCGGAACTGGATGAAAAGAAGAGTTTTATTTTCCAGGTGCTGACAAAAGAAGAAGAACAGTTTAACAAAACCATTGACCAGGGGCTTCACATTCTGGGAGAAATGGAAGAGGCTATGCAGAAGGAAGGCACAACGGAGCTTTCCGGCGCAAATGCATTTAAGCTGTATGATACCTATGGTTTTCCGATGGATTTGACAAAAGAAATTTTGGAAGAAAAGGGTTATACCATTGATGAGAAAGGCTTCCAGGAAGCTATGCAGGAACAGAGGGAGAAGGCAAGAACAGCCAGAGAAACCACCAACTATATGGGTGCGGACGCAACGGTTTACGATGAAATTGATATAGCCGTTACCACAGAATTTGTAGGTTATGACAAACTGGTATGTGATGCTAAAGTAACGGTTCTGACCACAGAAGAGGAAATCGTGGAGGCTTTGACCGAAGACCAGAGAGGAACCCTCTTTACAGAGCAGACGCCGTTTTATGCGACCATGGGCGGACAACAGGGTGATAAAGGTGTGATTGTCTGCGGTGACGCAGAATTTAAGGTGGAAGACACCATTCATTTAAGAGGCGGAAAAGTAGGACATGTTGGTGTTCTCACAAAAGGCATGATAAAAGTGGGCGATACCGTAACCTTAAAAGTATGTGAGACAGGAAGAGCCAACTGCTGTAAGAACCACAGCGCTACCCACCTGCTGCAGAAAGCCTTAAAGACGGTTCTCGGTTCCCATGTAGAGCAGAAAGGTTCTCTGGTAACTCCGGACAGACTGCGTTTTGACTTTGCACATTTCCAGGCCATGACGGCAGAAGAACTGGAAAAGGTGGAGAATATGGTAAACCGGGAAATCCGTGCAGGACTTCCGGTTGTAACGGATGTTATGACTATTGAGGAAGCCAAGAAGACAGGCGCTATGGCTCTGTTCGGCGAAAAATACGGAGAAAAAGTCCGTGTGGTTTCTATGGGGGATTTCTCAAAAGAACTCTGCGGCGGTACCCATGTAGCCAACACAGGAGAAATTGCAGCCTTTAAGATTGTAGCAGAAGCAGGTATTGCGGCAGGTGTGCGCCGTATCGAAGCCCTTACCGGAGACGGTGTATTTGCTTACTATAAAGAAATCGAGAAACGCCAGGCAGAAATCGCAGCAATGCTGAAGACTTCTCCGGCAGAAATCGAAGAAAAAATCGCACATCTCCAGGCAGAGGTGAAAAATCTGCACAGCGAAAATGAAGCACTGAAGGCCAAAATGGCAAAAGACGCAGTAGGCGACGTTATGAGCCAGGTACAGGAAATCAAAGGTGTGAAGCTTCTGGCAGTTTCCTTGGATGATGTGGATATGAACGGACTGCGTGACTTAGGCGACCAGTTAAAGGAAAAACTGGGCGAAGGTGTGGTAGTGCTGGCCAGCGTAGCAGGAGGAAAGGTAAGCCTTCTGACTATGGTGACAGAGGAAGCGCAGAAAGCAGGTGCTCATGCAGGAAATCTGGTGAAAGGCATGGCTGCCCTTGTAGGCGGAGGCGGAGGCGGACGCCCCAACATGGCTCAGGCCGGAGGCAAAAACCCGGATAAAGTACCGGAAGCCTTAAAAGCAGCAGCAGATATACTGGCAGACCAGATTAAATAAAAAATTTGTTTTTAGAAAAAGGAGGCTGTTTGATAGGCCCCCTTTTTTTCTCTCTATTCGGCTGTATTGACAAACTGACTGTTGTACAGTGTCTTATAAAAACCGCCCTTTTCCATTAATTTTTCGTGAGTACCCTGTTCGATAATACTTCCATCCTTCATAACCAGAATTTCATCTGCACCCCGGATAGTGGAAAGCCTGTGGGCTACAATAAAGCTTGTGCGTCCCTGCATCAGACGGTCAAATGCTTTCTGAATCATCAGTTCCGTTCTGGTGTCAATACTGGAAGTGGCTTCGTCCAGAATCAGCATAGGCGGCAGACAGAGCATAACACGAGTGATACAGAGAAGCTGCTTCTGTCCCTGGCTGAGACTGTCTTCTTTCAGGATTGTGTCAAGGCCGTCGGGAAGGCGGCGGATAAATTCCCAGCTATGGGACATTTTGGCTGCCTGTATGATTTCCTCCTCCGAGGCTTCCGGTTTGCCGATAATAATATTTTCCCGAACCGTGCCGCTTTTTATCCAGGTGTCTTGCAGCACCATGCCATAGCTGCTTCTGAGGGCATGGCGGGAAACCTGGCGGATGGATTTTCCGTCTACAGAAATGGTTCCGGAATCCACGTCATAGAACCGCATCAGCAGGTTGATAAAGGTTGTCTTTCCACAGCCGGTAGGCCCTACCAGAGCAATTCTTCTGCCCGGCGCGGCCTTCAGGTTAAAGTCTTCAATCAGAGGCTTATCCGGTACGTAACGGAAAGACACGTGTTCAATGGCAACGTTCCCTTTTACATCTGAGAGAGTGCCGGAAGCGTCAGAACTTTCCGGTTCTTCTTCTAAAAGAGAGAAAATCCTGGAAGCGCAGGCCAGTGCATTCTGCAGTTCTGTGATAACGGAACTGATGTCATTAAAGGGCTTCATATACTGGTTTGCATAAGCCAGCATAACAGAGAGACCGCCTACGGTCAGAGCCCCTTTGGGAATCAGAAGCGCACCGGTCAGGGCAACTGCCGCATAAATGAGGTTGTTGACAAACCTTGTAGCAGGATTCGTCAGACTGCTGTAGAAAATAGCATGTTGACTGGCTTCTTTTAACTCTTCATTTATCCGGGAGAAACGGGCAGAAGATTTTTCTTCGTAACCAAAGGCCTGAACGACCTTTTGGTTTCCAATCATTTCCTCAATCAGGGCAGTCTGTGCTCCCCTGGCTTCACTTTGTCTCCGGAACATCTGAAAAGAATGGGAGGAAATAAACTTTGCCACAAAAAAGCTGAGAGGGGTCAGCACAATGATCAGAAGAGTGATAAATACGTTTTTGGAAAACATAAATACCAGGGTTCCCATAATGGTGACAACACCGGAAAAAAGCTGTGTGAAGCCTAAAAGCAAACCGTCTGAAAGGGTGTCTGCATCGGCAATCACCCGGCTGATGATATCTCCGGTGCTGTGTCTGTCCAGATAGGAGAGGGGAAGCACTTGAATATGGCGGATAGCTTTTGTGCGGATGTCCTGTACGGTACGGTAGGTCATGCGGTTATTGATGAGGTTCATGACCCAGGACGCGGCGCCGGAGAGAGCGGCCAATATGAGAATTTGCCATAGATACTGCCACATTTTGGAAAAATGCACCTGATTCCTGGCGACGATTTCATCAATGGCGTTTCCGAAAAGAATCGGAACATAAAGCTGAAGGATTACGGAAACTGCGGCAAGCACGATACTGGCTATCAGCAGAAACCGGTATCTTCCGATAAAGCGGAGTACCTTTTTAAAGGTTTCCATACTGCTGCTCTTTGTTTTCTTTGAAATACTCATGGGTTTCCCTCCCTTTTGGATGCCGGAAAGCTTTCGGCTTTGTGGTTTTCTGTATATTTTGTGCGTTCTTCGGGAAACTGTGAGAAGAAGATTTCCCGGTATGTTTCACAGGAGTCTACCAGCTGGTCGTGGGTGCCTTTTCCCACCAGGAGGCCATCGTCCAGAACGAGAATCTGTTCTGCATGACGGATACTGGCAGAACGCTGGGAAACCAGAAAGGTAGTCACATTTCCCCTTAGTGCATGAAGTGCCTTTCGCAGGGCTGCATCTGTGGCAAAGTCAAGGGCGCTGGCGCTGTCATCCAGAATGAGAATTTCAGGATTTTTCACAAGAGCACGGGCAATCGTAAGACGCTGACGCTGGCCTCCGGAAAGATTTTTTCCGTTCTGTGTCAGATGAAAGTCAAGCTGTCCCTCTTTTTTCTCCACAATCTCTCTGGCCTGGGCCATGGAAAGTGCTGCCCAGATTTCTTCATCTGTGGCATCTTCCCGTCCCCATTTCATATTTTCGCGGATGGTTCCCTTAAAGAGCGCTGCCTTTTGAGGAACAACCCCGATTTTTTCCCGGAGTACATCTTGGGTATAATTGCGAATATTTTGTCCGTCCAGAAGCACCTGACCTTCTGTGGCATCATAAAAACGGGCAATCAGGTTTACAAGGGTTGTTTTTCCGCTTCCGGTTCCTCCGATAATTCCTACAGTCTGTCCCTTTTCTACAGAAAAGCTGATGTCAGAAAGACTGGGAGCGCCTGTGTCCGGATAAGAGAAGGTCACATGTTCAAAAGCAACGGCACAAGCAGAGGGAGTGTGCGCTGCGGTTTCTTCCGGATAGTCCATAGCAGGTGTGATTTTCAGGATATCAGCCACACGGCCGGCGCAGGCTGCTGATTTGTTCAGCGTGATAATCAGAGAGGCCAGCTTAATCAGTTCAATAATCATTTGAGCCATATAGTTATAAAGCGCAACCACTTCGCCCTGCTGCATATTGCCTAAATGGACCTGGATTCCGGCTCTGCTGATGAGAATAACGGTGGCAAGGTTAATCAGGACATAAGTAAGCGGATTCAAAAGAGCGGACAATTTCCCTACAAATTCGTTGAGCTTTGTCAGTTCCCGGTTGTGCAGGTCAAATTCTGCCACAGATTCCTGTTCGCGGCAAAAGGCCCGAATGACCCGGACACCGGTGAGATTTTCTCTGGTAAGTCCGGTGACCTTGTCAAGTTTCCCCTGCACGTTCCGAAACAGGGGGATGCTGAGATACATAATGAGAAAGACGGCCAGAAAAAGTACAGGAATGGCTACAACAAAAATCAGGGCGCAGCGCACATTGACAGTAAAGGCCATGACCATGGAACCAAGGACAATAAAAGGGCTGCGCAGCAGCAGGCGGAGCCCCATGTTGAGGCCGTTTTGTACCTGGTTAATGTCATCGGTAAGCCTTGTAATCAGAGTATCTGTTCCCAGCCTGTCAAGCTGGGAGAAGGAAAAACTCTGTACATGGTCAAAGACAGCCTGTCTAAGCTCGGCAGCAAAGCCGGTGCTTGCCTTTGCGGCAAAAAACTGGGCTGTAATACTGACAGTCAGACCGGCAGCAGCCATGAGAAGCAGGATAAAAAAATTCTGAATGATAACCTCCCGGTTATTTCCCGCAATTCCCACATCAATCATACGGGCGATGACCACGGGAACCAGCAGGTCAAATACTACCTCCAGAAACTTGAAAAAGGGAGCCAGTATGCTTTCTTTTTTGTAGTTTTTCAAGTAGACAGCGAGACGTCGCATGTTCTGTTTCCTCCGTTTCTAAAATAAAGTTTCAGGAAAAACCTGATAGACAATCCATATTATACTCCAGCACAGAAAGATAGAAAAGGAGAAAAAGAAAAAAGTGTTGACATTAAAAAAAATGGTCTGTATAATATGAAAAAGTTAGGAAGCTAACTAAAAGAAGCGAGGTGCAAATGATGCAGGATATGGATGAAAAAATAAGAAACATGCATACAGGAAGACTGGTGAGAATACTCAACCATCAGTTAAAGAGAGAGCATAAACCCGTGGAAACTCCGGAAGAGAATGAACTTACCCCCATGCAGAGACATGTGCTGAAACACATTTTGCTGGAAACTCTCCACAGAGATATTTATCAGAAGAATATAGAGGAAGAGTTTAACATCAGAAAATCCACAGCGTCAGGAATTCTCAAACTCATGGAAAAAAACGGTTTCATATACCGGGAGAGTGTGAAGGAGGATGCCAGACTTAAGCGGATTCTTCCCACAAAGAAAGCAGAGGCCATGCGTCCCAGCATTCTGGAGCATATTCATGAAACAGAGGTTCGTATGACCCGGGGGATTTCCCAGGAGCAGCTTTTTCTGTGCAAAAAAACTCTTTATCAGATGTGTCAGAATCTTGCAGAAAAAAACAGGGAAAATAAGGAGGTAGACAGGATAAATGAATAAGACACTTTTAAAATCAGTCCGGGAATACAAAAAACAGTCGGTACTGGCCCCGTTATTTGTAATCCTTGAGGTATTGATGGAAGTTCTCATCCCCATGGAAATGGCAAAGATTATTGATACCGGCATTGCCGAAGGCAATCTTACCTACATTGTACAGCGGGGACTGATTCTTGTAGTCATGGCCATGCTGGCTCTTTGGTTTGGTGCGATTGCAGGAAAGATGGCTGCTATAGGTGCGGCCGGTTATGCCAAGAACCTGCGGCATGACATTTTTTACAAGGTACAGGAATTTTCTTTTAAAAATATTGACAGGTTTTCCACTTCGGGACTTGTTACCCGAATGACAACCGATATTACGAATGTACAGATGGCGTATATGATGAGTATAAGACTTCTGGCCAGAGCCCCCATTATGGTGCTTCTTTCCTGGGTTATGACTCTGCTGATTAACGTAAAAATCGCCCTTCTGTTTCTGATTGTCATCCCGCTGCTTGGCGGAACGCTTATTTTTATTGCAAAAAAAGCGCATCCTCATTTTATCAAAGTATTTGATGAGTATGATGTATTAAACAATTCCGTTCAGGAAAATGTAAATGCCTCCCGCGTGGTAAAGGCATTTGTAAGAGAGGATTTTGAAATCAGCAAATTCCACGGAATTTCAGGATATGTGTACAATCTTTTCACAAAGGCAGAAAAAATTGTTGCATGGAACTCCCCTGTTATGCAATTTACCATGTATGTTGTTGTACTGTTGCTTGTGGCAATCGGCGGAAAGAGTATTGTGACAGGAACTATGGCGACAGGAGAACTTACCAGTGTGATTGTGTATGCCCTTCAGATTCTCATGTCCTTGATGATGGTTACATTTGTGTTTGTTATGATTATGATTGCAGAGGCATCTACAGACCGTATTACAGAGGTTCTTACCGAAGTTCCGGAGATGAAGGATAAAGAAGATTCTGTAAAAGAGGTTCCAAATGGAGAAATTGTGTTTGACCATGTGAATTTCAGCTACAGCGGAAAAGGCGGCAATCTTTCTTTAAAAGATATTAACCTTCATATTAAATCAGGACAGACCATTGGTATTATCGGAGGAACCGGAAGTGCCAAATCCACTCTGGTTCAGATGATTCCCCGTCTTTATGACGTAACAGAGGGAAGCGTAAGGGTCGGAGGCAGAGATGTCCGTGACTATAACTTAGAGGCTCTTCGCGACCAGGTATCCATGGTGCTTCAGAAAAACGTGCTGTTTTCCGGTACGATTTATGAAAATATCCGCTGGGGAAATGAGCATGCCAGCGACGAAGAAGTGCAGAGAGTGTGCAGACTGGCTCAGGCAGACGGATTTGTCAATGAATTCCCGGCAGGCTATGATACCCAGATTGTTCAGGGCGGAAACAATGTTTCCGGAGGACAGAAACAGAGACTTTGTATCGCCAGAGCACTCTTAAAGAAACCGAAGATTCTAATTCTGGATGACTCTACCAGTGCAGTAGATACCAAGACAGACGCCCTGATTCGTAAGGCATTCCGCGAAGAAATACCGGATACCACAAAGATTATCATTGCGCAGAGAGTGGCATCTATTGAGGACGCGGACCAGATTATTGTTCTGGACGGAGGTTCTGTTGTGGGAGTAGGCACTTCCGAGGAGCTTCTGAAAACAAATGAAATTTACAGAGAAGTATACGAATCTCAGGTCAGAGGAGGTGAAGAGCATGAGTAAACAGGAAAACAAAAAGTCAAGAATCTCAAAAAATACACTGAAGACTGCAAAACGTCTTTTGAAATATGTAACAGAAACCTATAAAGTACGTTTCATTCTGGTTTTTATCTGCATTTTAATCAGTTCTGTGGCGACGATTTCCGTATCCCTGTCCTTGAAATTCCTGCTGGATGACTTTATTATTCCACTGATTGGACAGCAGAATCCGGATTTTGCAGGACTTTATAGTGCACTCAGTGTTCTGGGATGTATTTTCCTTCTGGGAGTTATTTCTACCTTTATTTACACAAGGATGATGGTTTACATCGGACAGGGTGTTTTAAAAAGAGTGAGGGATGATATGTTTGAGCATATGCAGACCCTGCCTATCCGTTACTTTGACCAGAGAACCAATGGTTCGATTATGAGTCTTTATACCAATGATACAGATACACTGCGTCAGATGATTAGCCAGTCCATTCCTCAGGCGCTGATGTCCTTTTTCACGATTATTGTAACTTTTATTTCCATGCTGGTACTCAGCCCGCTTTTGACAGTTCTGGCCGTTGTGGTTATTTTTGTAATGATTTTTGTTACAAGAAAAATCGGTGGAAACAGCGGGAAATACTTTGTCAGACAGCAGATGTCTTTGGCAGATGTGACTGGTTTTGTGGAAGAACGTATGAATGGACAGCGAGTGGTAAAGGTGTTTAATCATGAGAGAAAATCAGAAGAAGAGTTTGATGAGCTTAATGAGGCGCTGTTTGAGAGCGCATCCAGAGCCAATACCTTTGCCAATATGATGGGACCGGTAATCGGAAACATCGGAAATCTGCAGTTTGTACTCACTGCAGTTCTGGGCGGTTTCCTCTCTGTTCTGGGCGTAGGGGGAATTACCCTTGGCGTCATGGCTTCCTATCTGCAGTTTACAAAGAGCTTTACACAGCCTTTCATGCAGGTAGCACAGCAGTTTAACTCCATTGTTATGGCTCTTGCCGGAGCAGAGCGTATTTTCCAGTTGATTGACGAGGAACCGGAAAAAGATGAAGGCTATGTAACACTGGTAAATGCCAGAAAAGATGAAAAGGGCAATCTTGTGGAGTGCAAAGAGCGCACCGGTATGTGGGCATGGAAACATCCTCATTCCGCAGACGGTTCCGTTTCTTATACAGAGCTTACCGGCGATGTGGTATTTGAGAATGTAACCTTTGGCTACAATGAAGATAAGGTCATCTTAAAGAACATCAGTCTCTATGCAAAGCCGGGACAGAAGCTTGCATTTGTAGGCTCTACAGGAGCTGGAAAAACTACCATTACCAACCTGATTAACCGTTTCTATGATATTCAGGAAGGTAAGATTCGTTACGACGGCATTAATATTACAAAGATTAAAAAGGATGATTTACGCCGTTCCCTTGGAATCGTGCTGCAGGATACTCACCTGTTTACCGGAACCATTATCGATAACATCCGTTACGGAAAGCTGGATGCAACGGATGAGGAAGTGTATGCGGCAGCCCGCCTGGCTCATGCAGACCAGTTTATTCAAATGCTGCCAAACGGATACCAGACCATGTTAAGCGGTGACGGGGAAGAACTCTCCCAAGGACAGAGACAGCTGCTCTCCATTGCAAGAGCTGCAGTGGCGAATCCGCCGGTACTGATTCTGGACGAGGCGACCTCCAGTATTGATACACGAACAGAAAGCATTGTGCAGAAGGGTATGGATAACCTGATGAAAGGACGTACTGTTTTTGTCATTGCCCATCGTCTGTCCACTATCCGCAACAGTGATGCCATCATTGTTTTGGACCACGGAAAGATTATCGAAAGAGGAGACCATGAAGACCTTATTAAGATGAAGGGAACTTACTATCAGCTTTATACAGGTAAGCTGGAATTGTCATAAAAGAGACAGCATTGAGGGAGATTGGTGCTGGCAGGGATCATGTCGGCAGTAATCCTGAAAAAAATTCAGAAAAACTTGAAAAATTTGATTAAAACAGTTGACGAATGACAAAAATCTGCTATAATATCATTTGTGCAATAAAAATACCCAGACAGTTGTATTATGCACAATTTGCAGCTGGAGGGAGGTTAGGTGTGAGCTTATGTCAAATGTAATCGTAAAAGAAAACGAGACTTTAGATAGCGCTTTACGTCGTTTCAAGCGTAGCTGTGCAAAAGCAGGTATTCAGCAGGAAATCCGTAAAAGAGAGCATTACGAGAAACCAAGTGTTCGTCGTAAGAAAAAATCTGAAGCAGCTAGAAAACGTAAATATAATTAATGTGCAGTAAAAGCCTCTGGAAAGACCAGAGGCTTTTTTACAACATCTGCATATAGGACAATTCTAAAGGAAATGTATGAAAAAGATTATTGATATTATATCCAGCAGACTGTTTGTTACCATAGCGGCTGTGCTTTTGCAGCTTATCTGGATTTTTGCCGTGCTTTGGGGCGTGGGTGCCTTTTCCGGGCATATTATGAATCTTATCAGCCTGCTTAGTGTGCTTATGGTACTCTGGATTGTAAATAAAAAAATCAACCCCTCGTATAAGCTGGCGTGGACCATTCTCATTCTTGCGGTTCCGGTGTTTGGCGTCATTATTTACCTTTTATTCGGACAATCCCGTGTGGCAAAAAAAATGACCCAGGAATCCGAAGCAGTAATGAAAGAGATTTCCAATTATTTTCGGGAAAGCAGGGAGACCAGAGAAGCCCTTTCGGCGGAGGATACGGGCGCTTCCAATCAGTCTGCTTATATAAGGAACTGCGCCGGATTCCCGGTGCATACCAATACCACAACCAAGTATTATGCAGTGGGAGACGACATGTTTATTGACATGCTGGAAGATTTAAAAAAAGCAGAGCATTTTATTTTTCTGGAGTATTTCATTATCCATGAGGGAAGAATGTGGAATGCCATCTTAGACGTATTGGAAGAGAAGGTAAAGCAGGGAGTAGATGTGCGCCTGATTTATGATGATATGGGCTGTGTAACCACACTTCCCACACGATATTATAAGAAGCTGCAGGCCAAAGGCATTAAGTGTGCAGCCTTTAATCCGGTGCGTCCCATTTTAAATATTGTGCTGAACAACCGGGATCACAGAAAAATTCTGGTGATTGACGGACATACCGGCTATACGGGAGGCGTCAATCTGGCAGATGAATATATCAACGAGAAAATGAGGTTCGGACATTGGAAGGATACCGGAGTACGTCTTGTAGGAGAGGGAGTCTGGAATCTGACGGTGATGTTTCTGCAGATGTGGAGTGTGATTACCAGAATGAAGACCCATCTGCCTGCCTATGGACCGTATGTGTACCATCCCGAAGAGTTTGAAAGCGACGGGTTTGTTCAGCCCTATGGAGATTCACCGCTGGACGGAGAAGTGGTAGGAGAAAATGTTTACTTAAATATCATCAATCAGGCCCAAAAATATGTGTATATTGCCACGCCTTATCTGATTATTGATAATGAGATGATGACGGCTCTTTGTCTGGCATCTAAAAAAGGGGTGGATGTGCGGATTATCACACCGGGAATTCCGGATAAAAAGCTGGTTTTTCTGTTGACGCAGTCTTATTATCAGCAGCTTTTAAGCGCCGGGGTACGGATTTATGAATATACGCCAGGATTTATTCACGCCAAAAATTTTGTCTGTGATGACGAACTGGCGGTAGTGGGAACCATTAATCTGGATTACAGAAGTCTGTATCTGCACTTTGAATGTGCGGCCTGGCTGTATAAATGCAGCGCAGTGGCCCAGGTAAAAGAAGATATGACGGAGACGTTTTCCGTTTGTAAGGAGATTACTCTGGATGTGTGCAGACGGCAGAATGTGCTGCAGAGAGGTATGCAGAGCATTCTCCGTCTGTTTGCTCCCATGCTGTAAAATTTATGAAAATTTTAGAGTTTCTGTCAAATGGGAATAGACGAACAGGGGATATCATGATATAGTAGACATACTTATCAGACGTTTACAGGAGAAGATTTTATTTTTAAGGAGAAAATTATGTTGTGGACAAAAGCGGTTTTGGGGACGGATGTTTACCATATTATCCAATGGTTTTTGATTTACAGTATTTTAGGCTGGGTTGTAGAGTCTATCTATATGTCTATCTGCAATCGAAAATTAACCAACCGGGGATTTGTAAGAGGTCCTATCTGCCCTATTTACGGTGTGGGCGCACTGACGGTATATTTTCTGCTGCGTCCGGTAGACCATAATCTGTATCTGCTGTACCTTATGGGATGTATTATTCCTACGCTGTTGGAGTATGGAACAGCGCTTCTGATGCTGAAGATTTTTGGAGAGGTCTGGTGGGATTATTCCCAGAAGCCTTTTAACTATAAAGGAATTTTGTGTCTGGAAAGTACCGTTGCCTGGGGTTTTTATACGCTGGGACTGTTTCTTTTCCTTCACAAAGGAGTGGAACGGGTAGTGGAGAGTTATTCCTTTCAGACAGGAACAAGACTGGGTGGAATTCTGCTGCTGATTTTTGCTGTGGATTTTGCCTATGCACTGTACCAGAAGAAAAAAGACTGTATTCCCGATTCTTTCCAGGAGTTTAAAGAGGGAATTCTGGCTTTCCGCTGGAGATAAGGCTCTGTTGTCATAAATGCCGGAGTTTTTGCTTACAATGCTATAAGAGTAAATGTGAAGGCAGGATAAAAATGGGCAGAAAAGCGGCGGTATTGTTAAGTTGGGTGCTGATTTTCTCCGTTTGGCTGACTGGATTTCCAGAAAGAATTCTGGCAGAGGAGGGAGAATTGATTACAGCGCCTCATGGTGTGCTGATGGAGGCATCTACCGGAAAAATTATTTATGAAAAGGACATGGATACCAGAGTAAAACCGGCCAGTATCACCAAGATTATGACCTTGCTTCTGATTTTTGATGAGTTGGAAAAGGGAAATTTACATATGGAAGACCAGGTGGTGACCAGCGCTTATGCCAAGTCTATGGGAGGCTCCCAGGTATTTTTGGAAGAGGGCGAAAAGCAGAGTGTGGAAACCATGATAAAGTGTATTGTCATTGCTTCGGGCAATGACGCCAGTGTGGCTATGGCCGAGCATATTGCAGGCAGTGAAAGTGAATTTGTGAAGCGGATGAACGAGAGAGCAGCAGGACTTGGAATGGAAAATACCCATTTTGAGGACTGCTGTGGTCTTACGGAGTCGGATAATCACTATACCAGCGCCCATGACGTGGCGAAGATGTCCAGAGAACTGGTGACGAAATACCCGAAGATTCTGGAATATTCTTCTGTGTGGATGGAAAACATTACCCATGTCACGTATAAGGGAAGCAGTGAGTTCGGACTTACCAATACCAATAAACTGGTGCGCAGCTATGATGGTTGTGTGGGGCTGAAAACCGGCAGTACCAGCGTGGCAAAATACTGTGTGTCTGCGGTGGCCAGGCGAAACGGAATTACTCTTATCAGCGTAGTGATGACAGCGCCGGATTACAAGGTGCGTTTCAAAGATGCGGCTGCCATGCTGAATCTGGGCTTTGGAAGCTGTAAACTCTATACGGACGAGAATACGAAGTCCCCGGGGACTGTACAAATAAAGGGCGGAGTTTTAGAGGAAATATCCTGCAGCTATAAAGAGAAATTTTGTTATCTGGATACCAAAGGAGCGAATACAGATTCCATTCAAAAGAAAATCCATATGAAGAAAACCGCAGAGGCGCCAGTGAAGAAGGGAGAGAAGGCGGGAAGGGCTGATTATTATCTGGATGGAAAGAAAATCGGAAGCGTGGACCTTGTCTTTGACAGGAATGTAAAAAAGGCAAAATACCGGGATTATCTTGAGAAAATCTGTAAAATTTTCCTGCAGGGAAGGGAAAAAAATATTTCTGAAAAGAAATAAAAAACATGTTGAAAGTCGGATTGCTTTATACTATAATAAGCCAAAGTTACCGAAAAATGATTTTAATTTGAGAGAGGGGTTTACTTTGGCAAGAGAACATGTACAGACAGATATGACAGCAGGAAGTCCGATGAAAATCATTTTGGATTTTACCATTCCTATTTTTATCGGAAATATGTTTCAGCAGCTTTACAGTATGGCGGATACGGTCATTGTAGGGAAGTTTGTGGGGACAAAAGCCCTGGCTGCGGTGGGAAGCGTAGGAACGATTATGTTTCTGATTTTGGGGTTTCTGCAGGGACTGACGGCTGGTTTTTCCGTGCTGACGGCCCAGAGATTCGGCGCAGGGGACATGGACGGCATGCGGAAAACCGTGGGAACGGCTGCAGTGCTTTCTCTGGGAATCACAGTGGTGATGACAGCGGGAAGTATGCTGACGATGAAACCACTTCTGGTATTTATGCACACACCGGATGATATTTTCCAGGATGCCTATGCCTACATTATGATTATCTGTGCAGGAATTGCGGCTACGGTACTTTACAACCTGCTGTCCGGTATTTTAAGGGCTTTAGGAGACAGCAAGACACCATTGTATTTTCTGATTTTATCGGCGGCCTTAAATGTAGGGCTGGATTTGCTGCTGATTATTGTATTTCATATGGGGGCGGCTGGCGCAGCCTATGCTACCGTGATTTCCCAGGCAGTATCCGGTATCGGGTGTCTGCTGTATATTATAAAAAAAGTGCCGCTTTTGAAGCTGCACAGAGGCGACTTTAAGGTAGAACCGTATATGGCGAAAATGCAGCTGGCTATCGGGCTTCCTATGGCGCTGCAGTATTCTATTACAGCCATTGGAACCATGATGGTGCAGTCTGCTCTGAATCTGCTGGGCTCTATGTCCGTGGCAGCCTTTACTGCGGCTAACAAGATTGAGCAGCTGGGAACCCAGGCTTATGTGGCGCTGGGAACGACCATGGCGACCTACTGTGCTCAGAACATGGGAGCAGGAGAAGTGAAGAGAATTCGCCAGGGATTCCGGGCAGCTACCATCATCGGCAGTATTTACAGTGTAATTCTGGCAGTCCCTGTTGTGACGGTGGGAAAATATCTGGTGTACTTCTTTGTGTCCGGAGATGTGTCCGGCATTATGGGGCAGGCAGACATTTATCTGAAATGTGTGGGTATTTTCCTGATTCCTCTTACCATTGTCAATGTATACCGAAATGGAATTCAGGGTATGGGCTACGGTTTGCTTCCTATGATGGCAGGTGTGGCAGAACTGGTGGGCAGAGGTGTCGTTGCTATGATTGCTGCTCAGAGACACAGCTATCTGGGAGCCTGTTTGGCCAGTCCCTTTGCCTGGGTGCTGGCAGGAGGACTTCTGCTGGTCATGTACTTCAAAATTATGAAACATCAGGAGAAATATATTGCTTAAGAAATTTAAAACGGTCAAGTATGAAATAGAATCTGACAAACTGAAACAGCAGGGCTTTCGCGCTGCTGTTATCAGTGATTTGCACAATGTGGAATTTGGGGAGAAAAATCAGCGACTGCTCCAAAAACTGGAAGAAGAACAGCCGGATATGCTGCTGCTTGCAGGCGATATGGTTCTGGGAAAAAAAGAGGCCTCTGTCAGGGCTGCTTATGATTTCCTTCGTCAGGCCGTGAAGATTGCCCCTGTGTTTTATGGGCTGGGCAACCATGAGCAGCGTATGAAGCAGAAACCGGAGGTTTTCGGAAGAGATTATCTGCTGTTTGAGAAGCAGATTCAGCGCTTGGGCGTGATTATGCTGGAAAATGCCACGAAAGCATATGAAATCAAAGGGGAAAAGCTGCTCCTTTCCGGACTGATGCTGCCTTACTCCTATTATGACAAGAGAGGGAAAAAGAAGCTTGAAAAGCGGGATATAAACCGTCTGGTAGGGAAATCTTCCAGAGAGTGGTTTCATATTCTGCTGACCCATACGCCTAAGTATGGAGACGCTTATCTGGACTGGGGCGGGGATTTGATTCTGGCAGGACATTACCATGGAGGCGTGATGAGACTGCCTTTTTTAGGTGGTGTCATCAGTCCGGATTTCCGTCTTTTCCCAAAATACTGCCGGGGACATTTCCAGAAAGAGGAAAGTCATCTGGTGGTAAGCGCCGGATTGGGCGAGCATACCATTCCGCTGCGGATTTTTAATCCCAGGGAGCTATTGCTCATAGACTGTCTGCCCAAAAGTCGGGGATAGGGTGGACTTTTGGAGGGAAATAGTGTAAAATGGCTTTCAGCGGTAAAAAGCAGGAAGAGGTAGAACAATATGGGAATCCCGGTAAAACTGCAGGTGTTTGAAGGACCTCTGGACCTTTTGCTTCACCTGATTGAGAAAAACAAAGTGAATATTTATGATATTCCCATTGTAGAGATTACAGACCAGTACATGGAATACATTCATGCCATGGAACGGGAAGACTTAAATATTATGAGCGAATTCATGGTTATGGCGGCAACGCTGATTTCCATTAAGTGCAGAATGCTTTTGCCAAGAGAGGTCAATGAAGAAGGGGAAGAGGAAGACCCCAGAGAAGAACTGGTGCGCCAGCTTCTGGAATATAAAATGTACAAATATATGTCTTATGAACTGCGGGACCGTATGGCTGCGGCAGCAAGAAATGTATACAAACTGCCAACCATTCCGGAGGAAGTGCTGGCTTATCGGGAACCGGTGGATACTACAGATTTGCTGTCCGGACTGACCCTGAAGAAACTGAATACGATTTTTCAGAGCGTCATCCGCAGGCAGGAAGACAAGGTAGACCCCATCCGAAGCAAATTTGGAAAAATCGAGAAGGAAGAGGTCAGTCTGCCGGATAAGATGGAAGAGGTCAGAGAATATGCCAGAGTACACAGACATTTCGGTTTCCGGGATTTACTCAGCCGGCAGGCCAGCAAGGTGCAGGTTATTGTTACCTTTCTGGCTATTCTGGAACTGATGAAAATGGGCATTATTCACATTAGCCAGAGATA
This sequence comes from Blautia acetica, assembly GCF_038739805.1. Taxonomy (NCBI): domain Bacteria; kingdom Bacillati; phylum Bacillota; class Clostridia; order Lachnospirales; family Lachnospiraceae; genus Blautia; species Blautia acetica. The sequence goes on from NZ_JBBEWO010000002.1 coordinate 106,742, forward strand.
TATTTTTGACGAAATAGAAATAGAAGCCCTTCAGGAGGAAGGATAGAACATGGAACTGAAAAAACTGGAAGGGGCCATAGAAGCGCTGCTGTTTGCCATGGGAGAGTCCGTGGAAGTAAGTGCACTGGCTAAGGCCATTGGACACGATACAGAGACCACAGCGAAAATCGTACGGAATATGATGCTTAAGTACCGGGAGGAAGACCGGGGCGTTAAGATTATTGAACTGGAGAACGCATTTCAGATGTGTACCAAGGAAGAGTATTATGATTATCTGGTGAAAATGGCGCTTCAGCCGAAAAAAGCTGTGCTTTCCGATGTCATGCTGGAAACCTTGTCTATCATTGCCTATAAGCAGCCTGTGACCAAGCTGGAAATCGAGAAAATCCGGGGCGTAAAGTGTGACCATGCCATTGCCAAGCTGATGGAATACGGATTGGTGCAGGAAGTAGGCCGTCTGGACGCGCCGGGAAGGCCTATCCTTCTGGGAACCACAGAGGAGTTTTTGAGAAACTTCGGGGTGCAGGGACTGGACGAACTGCCGGAAATCGACCCGGTACAGATGGAGGATTTCAAGGCAGAAGCAGAAGAAGAGATTCAGCTGCAGCTGAATGTATAAAGAAACAGAAAAGATATTGCAAAACCAACGGGGGTTTGTGGTATCTTTTTTTGTACCTGGACATAAGTTTTAAGAAGAGGAGACAGGACTATGAAAAAAAGCAGACACCCTTTTCTTTTATTGTTGACAGTTGCTTTCTGCATGGAGTTCTTTCTGACTGGAACGGTATGCTATGCAGATACAGAAGCAAAAGAGGTAGGAAATCTTTACGCGCTGTCTGCCGTATTGATGGACGGAGATTCCGGACGGATTCTCTACGCAAAAAACGGTGAGGAAAAAAGGCCCATGGCCAGCACTACGAAAATCATGACCTGCATTCTGGTTCTGGAAAACAGCCGCCTGGATGAAGCGGCAGAGGTTTCCGCTTATGCGGCTTCCATGCCCAAAGTCCGCTTGGGGGTACAGCCTAAGGAGCGGTATCTGACAGGAGATTTGCTCTATTCGCTTATGCTGGAAAGTCACAACGATACGGCCGTGGTGCTGGCTGAACATGTGGCAGGCAGTGTAGAGGCATTTGCAGCTCTTATGAATGAAAAGGCGGAAAAAATCGGGTGTAAAGATACCTGGTTTATTACGCCAAACGGTCTGGACGCAGAGGAAGAGACGAAAGAAGGCATCCGGGAACACAGCACTACGGCAGCAGACCTGGCCCGGATTCTGCGCTATTGTATCAGCGAATCTCCTAAGAGGGAAGAGTTTCTTGCAATCACGGGAACGCCTTCCTATGATTTTTCAGACTGTGATGGGAAACGGACGTTTTCCTGCAGGAACCACAATGCATTTCTTACTATGATGGAGGGCGCCCTCACCGGGAAAACAGGTTTTACAGCCAAAGCAGGCTATTGCTATGTAGGGGCCTTAAAACGGGATAACCGAACCTTTATTGTGGCGCTTTTAGGCTGTGGCTGGCCCAACAACAAAGGGTATAAATGGGTAGACACCAGAAAACTTATGGAGTATGGTCTGAAGAATTATACCCTGCACCCCCTCTCTGAAGCCGCAAAACCTTCTGTTCCGGAAGAATTGCCGGTGGAGAACGGACAAAGCCGGATTCTGGGAGAAATGAGAGAGGTTCCCCTGGTATGCAGCCAGGGAGAAGACCGGCAGGTGCTTCTAAAAGAGGGAGAAACCATTGAAGTCACTTATGAAGGGGCGACTGGTCTTTCGGCCCCGGTAAAAAGAGGGGAGACCATCGGCAGGCTTACCTATGCCACAGAGGGGTGGATATGGAAAACAGAAGACATTACGGCAAAGGAAGATGTAGATAAAATCACATTTGACTGGTGCCTGAAGCAAACCGTAAAAAGATTTGCAGCCGGTTGAAAAAAAGCCGGGACATGGTAAAATAAAAGAAGCAAACAAAAAAAGCACAAAAGAAAGGAAATCTGGCTATGAACGAAATTATGAAAAATATTCTGACAAGAAGAAGTATCCGGGGATTTCAGGAAAAAGAAATTCCGAAGGAAGAACTGGAACAGATTGTGCAGGCAGGACTTTACGCTCCCAGCGGACATAACTATCAGACCTGGAAATTTACAGTTGTGACCAGCAAAGAGGAAATACAGAAGCTTGCAGAAATGATAGGAAAGAAGCTGAAAAGAGAACATTACGACATGTATCAGCCCCAGGTACTTTTGATACCTTCCAATAAAAAGGACAATCCTCATGCCATGGAGGACAATGCCTGCGCACTGGAAAATATCTTTCTGGCAGCCCATTCTTTCGGTGTGGGTTCTGTGTGGATTAATCAGTTGAGAGACGTATGTGAAGAGAAGGAAATCCGGGAAATACTGAGAGGCTGGGAGATTCCCGATGACCATCAGGTGTTCGGCATAGCGGCTCTTGGGTATGCGAAAGCACAGCCAAAGCAGGAGGTAAAGAAAATCGGGACGGTACATTATGTGGAATAAAACAGTTTTGATGAATTTTTCCGGTATTTATCCCCAGGAGGACTGCTTTAAAGAACAGGGAACCTGGTTGGATATGACAGATTTAAAAGGCGTGAACTGCTACTGTACGGAGGAAGCAGGAGAAATCATACGGCAGCGTATCCGGAAGTTCAGAGGGGAGGGAATTCATTTTCTGGATTCGGGAAACTATCATTATCTGAGTAAATTCTGGCTGGAAAAAATACAGAAGCCTTTTGCTCTGCTGGTCTTTGATCATCATACCGATATGCAGGAGGCCGCCTTTTTCGGCCTGCTTTCCTGCGGAAGCTGGGTGAGAGAGGTGTTGGATACCAACGAAAATCTGAGGGATGTGTGTATTGCAGGCCCTTCCCTGTCAGCCTTTGCAGAGTGTCAGGCAGAGGAAAGAGGTGTGACTGCTGTAGCCGAAGAAGAACTTTCCCAAAACGGAGAAGAAAAGCTGCTGGACTGGCTGAAAAGCAGTCAGCTTCCCCTGTATCTCTCCATTGACAAAGATATTTTGGCAGAAGAAGAGGCCAGAACCAACTGGGACCAGGGACAGGTTTCTCTAAAGCAGCTGTTAAACTGGATAAAGCTGGCCTTTGCCCACCGGAGGATTCTGGGTGTGGATGTCTGCGGAGAAAACCCTCAGGATACAGCTCTGCCGCCGAAAGAGGAAGACTTGAAAATCAACCGCAGAACCAACGCAGCGTTGTGGAACTGTTTGCAGGAAGCACTGGAAATGCAGAAGATTTGTGAGGAAGAGAGCAGAAAACTGGATGAAAAATTTCTCTCCAGCAAACAGGAAAGCCTGAAGCTGGACATTGCCCTGAAACGCTACTTTGAAGGGGGAATGAAATATGCATCTTATCTTTCTCTTCGTATCCGCCCGGCGGGGGAGCAGTTGATTCGGGAAGGCGAAAACCGTACGCTGAAACGTTTCCTGAAAGCATTTCCGGTGGATGGCGCTGTACTGGAGGATCTTCTTTTAAAAGCGGAAAAATATAAAAACACAGAGGCGCAGCTTCTTCTTTTGCAGAAAAAGAGAGAAGTGCAGGGATTTCAAGAGGAAAGCTGGGAATTGTAAAAGTATGAAAGAACAAACAATGCTCTGGGAGAAACTAAAGCGGACGGTCCTTACCAGATTGTGCTGCGAAAGTCCGGGACTTTACGGAACGTTTACCGGAATCTTTCTCGGTATGGAAGAGAAAAATCTGTCGGGTACGGATGGGAGCAGATTTTACTATTCTTTGGAGAAATTTTTCTCTCTCTACAGCCGGGAAGGGAATAAAGGGGTTCTCCGTTTCTTTCTTCACAGCCTTTTTCATGTGCTGTATTTCCATATGAATGTGAAAAAAGAGTGTTATGAAGAAGAATTTTATCACCTGGCCTGTGATATTGTGGTGGAATACACCATAGATTGTCTGGGCATGGAGAGACTGACAGGCACCATGTCAGAAGCAGAAAAAGGATTATGCAGGAAATTGTGGGAGAAAGAGAGCAGTTTATCTGTGAAAGAAGTCTATGACAAACTGAAAAACCGCTATGAAAAGGAAGGAAAAGAAGCCTGCAGAAGGGCTTTTTTTCGCAGGGACAGCCATAGCTTTTGGAAACCCCTGAAGCCCGGGCGTGTCAGAGAAATCCGACAGGCTGCACAGAACCTTGAAAAGGGCAGCCAGTCACAGGGACAGGATGGTTCCGGAAGGCGGGGAAGTGAGGCAGGAGAACAGCAAGAGTGGTATGAGGTACAGGCCAAAAGAAAACGGGATTATTACCGATTTTTGAGAAAATTTGCGGTAGAAAGAGAGGAATTGCAGCTGGACCTGGAGAGTTTTGATTATCTTCCATACTTGATGGGACTGGCCAGGTACGGAAATCTTCCGCTTTTGGAACCTTTGGAATACACAGATGCCCGAAAACTGGAGGAACTGGTGATTGCCATTGATACGTCCGGCTCCTGCAGCCGCCCTGTGGTACAGCGGTTTCTGGAGGAAACTTACGGGGTACTCAGCCGCAGAGAGGATTTTTTCAAAAAGATGAAACTTTACATCCTGCAGTGCGACTGTCTCGTTCAGGAAGCAGCCGTGATAACCAGTGAAAAAGAATGGAAGGAATATCTGAAACGAATCCGAATACAGGGAAGGAGCGGTACGGATTTCCGTCCTGTGTTCCGGTATGTGGAGGAGCTGCAGAAGAAGGGAGAACTGAAGCATTTAAAAGCGCTTCTTTACTATACAGACGGCGACGGGATTTATCCCACAGAGAAAACAGATTATGAGGCAGTATTTCTGCTGACCCGCCAGCCGCCTAAGGAAACAAGGATACCTTCGTGGATTCAGATAATGTACATGGATGAAAGAAATCAGGGAGATAAGACATGAGAAACATTGCACAGGCAAAAGAGGAGATTATCCACACCGTACAGGCTTATACGGCAAAAGATGAAAAGGGAAACTATAAGATTCCGTTGGTCTGCCAGCGCCCCATGCTGCTTATGGGACCGCCGGGCATCGGTAAGACCGCTATTATGAAGCAGATTGCCCGGGAAGAGAAAATCGGACTGGTGGAATATACGCTGACCCATCACACCCGTCAGAGTGCCGTGGGCCTGCCCATTCTGAAAAAGAAAAATTTTGGCGGGAAGGAGTACACGGTAACCGAATATACCATGAGTGAAATCATTGCCTCTGTGTACCAGTGTATGGAACAGCAGCAGGTTTCCGAGGGAATTTTGTTTCTGGATGAAATCAACTGTGTATCGGAAACTTTGGCGCCTACCATGCTGCAGTTTTTACAGAACAAGACCTTTGGAACGCACCGTCTTCCCCCGGGATGGGTGATTGTGGCAGCAGGAAATCCGGAAAGATACAACAAATCTGTCCGGGAGTTTGATATGGTGACTTTAGACCGGGTGCGGAGTATGGAAATTGAAGCAGACTATAAAGTCTGGAGAGCGTATGCCCAAAAGAGGCAGATACATACCGCCGTTTTGGCATATCTGGATTTAAAACAGGAAAATTTTTATCAGATACGGGAAAAACAGGAAGGAAGCTGCTTTGTCACAGCCAGAGGCTGGGAAGATTTATCCCGGATTCTGCAGGTGTATGAGGAACTGGAGATTCCCGTGACAAAGGAACTGGCAGAAGAATATATCCGGGACGGGGAAATTGCCGCAGACTTTGCAGGGTTTTATCAGCTTTGCAGGAAATACGAAAAAGAATGGGAACCGGACAGATTATTTTCTCTGGAAAACCGGGAAAATCCAACAGAAAAGGCAAAACTTTTAGAAGGGGCCGGGCTGGATGAAAAGCTTCTGCTGATGAATGGACTGGAGCAGGGGCTTACAGAACGGGTCAAGACTTGTCTTTTGGAGAAAGCCTACATGAACGGGATTTACGAAGAACTTGCCAGGATAAAGAAAGAGGCTGCGGGCGGCAGGGCATTTGATGAGATTTTGGAATCCTGTATCTGCGGGAAAAAAGAGCGGGATGCTATCCTCAAAGACCAGGGGCTGCTTTCCGGGGAAGAATGGGAAATTCGGCAGCGGGTTACCCGGTGGCTTCAGGAAAAGCGGCAGGAAAGGAAACTTCTGGAGGGACAGACAGAAGCCCCCAGTTTTCCCTGGCTGAAAGAAACGTTTTACAGGGAGACGCTGAAACTGAAAAGAGCAGAAGAGGAAGTCAAAGACGCGCTGGAATACAGCATTACTTTTATGAAAGAAGTGTGCGCCAAAGGCCAGGAACTGGCTCTGTTTCTGACCCATTTATCCGGCAATGAAGAGATTATGGCCTTTATCCGGCAGCATGGCTGTGAAACTTACCTCAAAGAGGGAGAAATCCTGCTGGCCAGTGAAGCGGAAGAAGCCTTAAAGAAAGAAATTCAGGATTTTCAAAAGCAGATTTAAAAGAAAAAAGGAAAAATTTGTAAGTTATTCTTGACTAATTTAGTCAAGAATTGTTATAATCTTAACAAATAAAAAGGAAAGTACATATCAGGAGGAAACAAGAATGAATCAGTGTTTTGGTTGCAACACCTGCGCCAGCGCAGATAAACCGCTGGAAGGATTTATCCGTGAATTGCCAATGGAAACTTCTCATCACAGAGTAGAAGGTCAGAGTACCAAATGCGGCTTTGGTCTGCAGGGTGTCTGTTGCCGTCTGTGTGCCAACGGACCGTGCCGTATCACACCGAAAGCACCAAGAGGAATCTGCGGCGCAACGGCAGACGTGATTGTGGCCCGCAACTTCCTGCGCGCAGTGGCAAGCGGTTCCGGCTGTTACATTCATATTGTGGAAAATACTGCATTAAACGTAAAGAAAACAGCAGAAATCAAAGGGGAGATTAAAGGTGAAAAATCCCTGGCAAGACTGGCTGAAATCTTCGGTGTACAGGGAACAGACAAATGGGATACTGCAAAACAGGTAGCCCAGAAGGTTCTGGATGACTTATATAAACCGGAATATGAAAAAATGGAACTGGTAGAGAAAATGGCTTATGCACCGCGTTTCAAAAAATGGCAGGAGCTGGGCATTTTGCCGGGCGGCGCAAAGAGCGAAGTCTTCCACGGCGTGGTAAAGTGTTCCACAAACTTAAATTCCGACCCGGTTGATATGTATACAGACTGTCTGAAATTGGGTATTTCCACCGGTTTATACGGCCTTACACTTACCAATCTGTTAAATGATGTACTTTTAGGCGAACCGGAACTTCGTATGGCGCCGGTAGGCCTGCGTGTGATTGACCCGGATTACATCAACATCATGATTACCGGACATCAGCACACCATTTTCGTGGATTTACAGGAAAGACTGACTTCCGAAGCCGCTGTTGCAAAGGCAAAAGCAGCAGGCGCGAAAGGCTTCAAGCTGGTAGGCTGCACTTGCGTAGGTCAGGATTTACAGCTTCGCGGCGCACACTATGAGGAAGTCTTTGACGGACATGCAGGAAACAACTACACCAGTGAAGCGGTTCTGGCTACAGGCGGTATTGACGCTGTACTTTCTGAATTTAACTGTACCCTTCCGGGGATTGAGCCCATCTGTGAAGAATTGAAAATCAAACAGATTTGCCTGGATGATGTGGCAAAGAAAGCCAATGCAGAATTGAAACCATTCGTATTTGAAGAGAGAGAAAAACAGAGCGAAGAAATCATTGATGAAATCGTAGAGGCATACAAGGCAAGAAGGGGAAGTGTTCCCATGAATCTGATGCCGGAACACGGAAATGACCACACGTTAACCGGTGTTTCCGAAGGCTCTTTAAAAGATTTCCTGGGTGGCAACTGGAAACCGCTCATTGACCTCATTGTATCCGGAGATATTAAAGGTATTGCTGGCGTGGTGGGATGTTCCAACCTGACTGCAGGCGGCCATGACGTACTCTCCGTAGAACTTACGAAAGAACTGATTGCAAAAGATATTCTGGTTCTGACAGCAGGATGTTCTTCAGGCGGTATTGAAAACTGCGGTCTTATGACACCGGAAGCAGCAAAACTGGCCGGACCGAAGCTTCGCGCAGTTTGTGAAAAATTAAACATTCCTCCGGTATTAAACTTTGGTCCATGTCTGGCTATCGGACGTCTGGAAATCGTGGCTACTGAACTGGCAGAAGCTATCGGTGTGGATATTCCTCAGCTTCCATTAGTGCTTTCCGCTGCACAGTGGCTGGAAGAACAGGCTTTGGCAGACGGCTGCTTCGGTCTGGCTCTGGGACTGCCCCTGCACCTGGGACTGCCTCCATTCGTAACAGGAAGCAAAACAGCCGTAAAACTGCTTACAGAGGATATGAAGAACCTCACAGGCGGACAGGTTATCATCAATGGAGACGCAAAGGAAAGCGCAGACATTCTGGACAAGATTATTGAAGAAAAACGTGCAGGACTGAATATCTAAAATCAACGGGGGTATCTCATGAAAAGAATAATGATAGATGCTGCCAAATGCGATGGGTGCAAAAGCTGCTCCATCGCATGCATGCAGGCACACAGAAAGGACGAAGGCAATGTATATACTCTGGACTTGACAGACATTGCCAATGAATCCCGCAACTATATTTACAAAAATCCAGACGGAAGCTATACGCCGGTTTTCTGCAGACACTGTGACATGCCGGAGTGCGTGATGTCCTGCATGAGCGGCGCGCTTACCAAGGACGAGCAGACAGGGCATGTGCAGTATGATGAGAAAAAATGCGGTTCCTGTTTTATGTGTGTGATGAACTGCCCATATGGGGTGTTAAAACCCGACGACAGTACACATATGAAAGTCATCAAATGTGATTTCTGTATTGAAAAAGGCGAAGAGCCAAGCTGTGTAAAGGCCTGTCCAAAGCAGGCTATCTGGGTTGAGGAGGTGTAGCAGATGGAATATGTGATTTTAGGAGCCGGAGCAGCAGGAATCACTGCGGCAAGGATCATCAGAAAAGCAGATTCTCAGGGGAACATTACCATGCTTTCCACAGATACACAGGTACATTCCCGCTGTATGCTGCACAAATTTTTAAGCCATGAAAGAACCGCAGAAGGGCTGAACTTTGCAGAGACAGATTTTTTTGAGAAAAACAGAATCCACTGGAAACCGGGTGTGACGGTGACAAAGCTGGATACTGCTGCAAAAAAAGTAATGACGGACAAGGGAGAGGAAATCTCTTACGACAAGCTGCTCATTGCCACAGGGGCGGAAAGCTTTATTCCTCCGGTGGGAAATTTAAGAGAGGCAAACAACGTTTTTGGACTGCGCCATTTAAAGGACGCACAGGCTATTGATGCCATGGCAAAAAAGGCAGAAAACATTGCTATTATCGGTTCCGGTCTGGTAGGTCTGGACGCAGCTTACGGCTTAATGGAAACAGGCAAAAAAGTGTCGGTTATCGAGATGGCAGAGCAAATTCTGCCCATTCAGCTGGACAAGACGGGCGCATATGAATACCAGAAGCGTTTTGAAAAGGCAGGTGCTGCCTTTTATCTGGGAAGAAAAGCTGCGGATACTATTATGAATGCAGAGGGAAAGATTACCCGTTTGGTGCTGGACAACGGTACAGAGATTCCCTGTGATTTGGTGATTGTGGCAGCAGGTGTGCGCTCTGCAGTGGCAGGCATGGACGGCGAAGGCATTGTCATTGACCGCGGCCTTCAGGTAAATGAATATCTGGAAACCGGAGCCGCAGATGTCTACGCAGCAGGCGATGTGACAGGACTTTCCGGAATCTGGCCGAATGCCCAGAAACAGGGGGAAACCGCAGCCCTTAATATGTGCGGAAGCAAAGTGGCCTATACAGACCGGTATGCCATGAAAAATACCATAAATTTCTTCGGATTGGTTTCCATGTGCGTGGGGTTGATTGTGCCTGAAGAGGGAGATACTGTAATAGCCAGAGAAGGGGCAAGCAGCTACAAACGCGTAATCTTAAGAGACGGTAAGGTTGCAGGCGTGCTTCTGCAGGGAGATATTTCCCATGGCGGTATCTGGCAGTATCTGATTAAGAACGGTATTCCGGTAGATACCATTGAGAAAGATATTTTCGCTCTGAACTTCGGAGATTTTTACGGAATGAAAGAAAACGGAGAGTATCAGTGGAACACTGCGTTAATGTGAGTTGCAAAAGCGGGTGAAACATGGCTTGACAAAAGCAGGCGGGATTTGTATACTGTCCTTGTATGAGTCAAAGGCAAAGACGGGAACAAGTAGTTTGCAGAGGAACGGACAGAAAGCAGCCGGCAGATGAGAGGCGCGTGGGAATCTGACAGATGAATACCTCCCTGAGCTTCACACCGAAAAGCAATGAGTAGGCTGTGACGGATGGGTGTACGTTACAACACCATGAGTATCGCTTACGCTGTACTTGCAGAGGCAGACCAGTGCGAACTGGCTGTGAATAAAGGTGGTAACACGGGAATTTCAGAGTTCTCGTCCTTTTATAAATTGAGAAAGGACGAGGGCTCTTTTTGATTTTCAAAAAACCTCTCCTTTCCGGAAAAAGCAGAAGAAAAGGAGAATACAGAGATGAAAATTTATGACGAACTGGTTGCCAGAGGATTGATTGCTCAGGTAACGGACGAAGAAGAAATCAGAGAACTGGTGAACAACGGAAAAGCAACGTTTTACATTGGTTTTGACCCGACTGCAGACAGTCTTCATGTGGGACACTTTATGGCTCTGTGTCTGATGAAACGTCTGCAGATGGCAGGCAATAAGCCCATTGCCCTTATCGGCGGCGGAACCGGATACATCGGCGACCCTTCCGGAAGAAGCGATATGCGTTCTATGATGACCCCGGAAATGATTCAGCACAACTGTGACTGCTTTAAAAAGCAGATGGAACGTTTCATTGATTTCTCTGAAGGAAAAGCTTTGATGGTGAATAACGCAGACTGGCTGTTGGATTTGAATTATGTGGAACTTTTAAGAGAAGTGGGTCCGCATTTCTCTGTAAACCGTATGCTTACTGCTGAATGCTACAAGCAGCGTATGGAAAAGGGACTCAGCTTCCTGGAATTTAACTACATGATTATGCAGAGCTACGACTTCTACATGCTGTACCAGAAATACGGCTGTAACATGCAGTTCGGCGGAGATGACCAGTGGAGCAATATGCTGGGCGGAACGGAGTTAATCAGAAGAAAGCTGGGTGAAAATGCCTGTGCCATGACCATTACCCTGCTTTTGAACTCCGAAGGCAAGAAAATGGGCAAGACACAGTCCGGCGCTGTATGGTTAGACCCCAACAAGACTTCTCCTTTCGATTTCTATCAGTACTGGAGAAATGTGGCAGACGCAGACGTACTGAAATGTATCCGTATGCTCACCTTCCTGCCGTTAGAGCAGATTGATGAAATGGACAGCTGGGAAGGCAGCCAGTTAAACAAAGCTAAAGAAATCCTGGCTTACGAGCTGACCGAACTGGTACACGGAAAAGAAGAAGCAGAAAAGGCGCAGGAAGCAGCCAGAGCATTATTCACCAGCGGAAATGCGGCAAATATGCCTTCTGCACAAATTGAGGAAAGCGCGCTGACAGACGGAAACATAGACTTAATTTCTCTTCTGGTAAACAGCGGACTGGCCAATACACGTTCCGAAGCCAGACGCGCCATTGAGCAGGGCGGTGTGTCCGTGGACGGAGAGAAAATTACAGATATCAAATACCTGCTTGCAGGAGAAAAACTGCAGGGTGAAGGTATTGTATTGAAAAAAGGGAAGAAAAACTTCAGAAAAGTAACTATGGCGTAAAAAGAAGGAGCCTTGTAGCAAAAAGAATTTCTTGCATAACCGGATTCTTGAAATTATAATCAGTCTTATGAAACAGCAACAGAATAAAAGGAGGTTTCCCACCTATGATTCAGCAGATTATCGAATATAACCGAGAATTTGTAAAAAAAGAGAGCTACAAACCCTATATTACCAGCAAATACCCTGACAAAAAACTGGCGATTCTTACCTGTATGGATACCCGGCTGACAGAACTTCTGCCGGCAGCACTTGGTATCCGGAATGGAGATGCTAAAATCATCAAAAATGCTGGCGGTGTCATTACCCATCCCTATGGAAGTGTTGTCCGCAGTCTTCTGGTTGCACTCCTGAAACTTGGTGTGCAGGAAATTATGGTCATTGGTCATACAGATTGCGGTGTTCAGGGAATGGATGCTGAAGAAATGCTGGAAAAGCTCACACACCGGGGAATACCGAAAGAACACATTGATATTGTCCGGCGGAGCGGAATTGACCTGAATCAATGGCTGGGAGGTTTCTCTTCTTCTGAAGAATCTGTCCGTGAAACAACTGCGGCGCTGAAAAACCATCCTCTGATGCCGAAAGATGTAACTATACAAGGCTTTATCATGGATTCTGTTACCGGTGCACTGACCAGCATCTGTTAAGTTATGAAAGGAAGGGCGCGATTTATTTTGAGTCACGCCCTCCACAAAAGATTTCTCGTATAGTTTTATAAAATGATATTGTCTTCTCTCAGTGTTTGTAGTAGAATAAAGCTAAATCAAAAAAGTCTGCGCTGCATTCCATTCGGCGTGTATACATTTTCTATTGGATTCTATTTCATTCTTATTTTCATTTTATCTTCGTTTTCATCAGATTCTTTTATTTCCCGGATAAAGTAGTAAAAAGAAGAAACATTCCCATTGTGCAGGTGCAGACGGAAAGAGGCTGTCTTATGAAGAAAGAGGGAATTTTGTTTCAAGGTCTCTGTATACAAGAAAGGCAAAGACTGGATTTTGTGGAGGAGGAAGGCTTTTACTATGAGAAGAGAAAACCGTATCAAAAGACGGAAAAAAAATATGCAGATGTCACCTATTTTCTCCTTTACATTATAAGCAAGAACCAGATGTGCAGAGAGATGGTGCAGGATATGGAAACGCAGTGGCTGGAGTATCTCCGGGAGAGGGCAGGAAACAGTGTCTATCAGGGAGAAGGATTCTGGGACAGCCTGTCAGGAGAGGAAAAAATATGTGCAGAAGCAGTTTTAGGACTTTTGGAGGATATCCGGGGGGATGAGGAAGAACGGGCAGAACTGGCTTGGATTGGGTTTTGGTATCTGATTTACAAAGGATTCCAGGAGACCTATTGCTTTTTCAAAAACATTCCCCGAACTACTTTTCAGGTGCTCTGTCAGCGGGCCGGGGAGAAAAAACGAGAACGCTGTATGGGAATCAGTTATTTATGTATGGAATTTTTGTTTGCAGAAGAATTGGGGGTGCAGATAGAGAAAAATGGGACGTATCCCCTTTTGTACGGCTGTATGAAAACCTGTCAAAAGATGTGGGAGAGTTGTCTGGAAAGTGAAAAAACGAAATAAAAAAGGAAAAAAGGCACATTCTATAGACAGAGTGTCAGAAACAAAAGTCCTTTTCAAAAGAAAATCTAAAAAATAGTAAAAATCTTCTGTTAAAGCTGTTAAAAAATTGTCAAAAACTATTGAAAAAAAAACCGAAACAAGGTACAATTATAATTGGCAGAGATTGGTTTTACTATTGTAATGTAATGCAGTGAACCGGAGATGATTTCTGCGCGAAAACCGGATGAGGCGTGCGGTAACAGTGCGGAAATCCCGGTAAGCAGCAGGCAGATTTTTTCTGCTGTGAAAAATAAATTTAAGATGGAGGGCTGAACAATGAGTAGTACAGCACAAACCTTAGCAAGTAAAAGAATTAATTCTTTACTTGATGAGAACAGCTTTGTTGAAATCGGCGGCTATGTAACAGCCAGAAACACAGACTTCAACTTATCTGAAAAAGAAACACCGGCAGACGGCGTCGTTACCGGATACGGTGTCATTGACGGCAGCCTGGTATATGTGTACAGCCAGGACGCCTCCGTGTTAAACGGTTCCATTGGTGAAATGCATGCGAAAAAAATTGCAAATCTGTACGATTTGGCCATGAAGACAGGCGCACCGATTATCGGTCTGCTTGATTGTGCCGGCTTAAGACTGCAGGAAGCAACGGATGCATTAAATGCTTTTGGTGAAATCTACACAAAACAGGTTATGGCCTCTGGCGTAATTCCTCAGATTACAGGAATTTTCGGTACCTGCGGCGGCGGACTTGCAGTGGTTCCTGCACTGACAGACTTTACTTTCATGGAAGACACAAAGGGAAGACTGTTTGTAAATTCCCCGAATGCACTGGAAGGAAACGAAATTTCCAAGTGTGATACTTCAAGCGCTGCATACCAGAGCGAACATGCAGGCTTGGTAGATGTTGTGGGAAGTGAAGAAGAAATTTTAGGACAGATGAGAACTCTGATTTCCATGCTTCCGTCCAATTTTGAAGATAATTCTTCCTATATAGAGTGTGCAGATGATTTAAACCGTGTTTGCCCGGAACTGGAAAACTGTGTGGGAGATACTTCTATTGCACTTTCTCAGATTGCAGACAACCAGGAATTCTTTGAAGTAAAAGCAGCTTATGCAAAAGATATGGTAACAGGTTTCATCCGCTTAAACGGTGCAACGGTAGGTTGTGTTGCAAACAGAAGCGAAGTTTACAACGAAGAAGGCGAAAAGACAGAAACTTTTGAAAACGTATTATCCGCAAGAGGCTGCAAGAAAGCGGCTGAATTTGTGAAATTCTGTGATGCATTTGAAATTCCGGTTCTGACTCTTACCAATGTAAAAGGATACAAAGCGACAAAATGCTCTGAGTCCAATATGGCAAGAAACGCAGCAGAACTGACAAATGCTTTCATCAGTGCAACGGTTCCAAAGGTAAACATTGTAATTGGCGAAGCTTTCGGAAGCGCTTACCTGACTATGAACAGCAAATCTACAGGCGCGGATATGGTATTTGCATGGCCAAACGCACAGATTGGTATGATGGACGCGAAACTGGCTGCCAAAATCATGTATGCAGACGCAGACGCAGCTACTATTAATGAAAAAGCAGCAGAATATGCAATGCTGCAGTCCAGCGCTCTTTCTGCAGCAAAGAGGGGTTATGTGGACACTATCATTGAAGCAGAAGATACAAGAAAATATGTAATTGGCGCATTTGAAATGCTGTTCACTAAGAGAGAAGACCGCCCAAGCAAGAAACATGGCACAGTTTAAGCGAGGGGGAGATGATATGAAACAGAGATGGAAAAAAATAGGCAGTTTAGTATCAATCGGTGTTCTGGTATTTTCTCTGTCCGCCTGCGGTCAGACGAAAGATGAAATCAACAGTACGGTACAGAATAATCTCTATCAGACTACTGTTGCTACGGTACAGTCTCTGGTGCAGTATGACAAGGCGACAATGGAACAGTCCATAGAAGAAAATCCGAACATGGACGACTTTACCAAGAATGCATTTGTTTCCTGGGGAGATTCTTCCGAAGAACTGGGTGCATTTAAGGAATTTAAAGAAACAACACCGGAAGAGGCCGTAAAGAAAGACGGAAGCCAGTATGTCATCACTTTAGAGGCAGAGTTTGAAAACAGGGACGCTGTGGTAGAAATGGTATACGACAGCAAGCTGAACGCAGAAAGCGTGGGATTCAGTGCAGACTACAGCATGAAAGAAAAAATGCTTGATGCGGTTATGAACGCCATTGTAGGTCTTGCAACCGTATTTATCATGCTGATTTTCTTAAGCTTTGTGATTTCTCTGATGAAATATGTACCAAAGCTGGAAGCAGCTCTGACAAAGAAGAAAGATTCCAACCAAGCGGTACCTGCACAGGAAGACAATATTGCAGCAGTCAACAGCGCACCAGCGCCTGCACCGGTACAGGAAGAACTGGCAGATGACGGCGCTTTGGTGGCGGTTATTGCCGCAGCTATTGCAGCAGCAGAAAATACGTCCACAGACAGCTTTGTGGTACGTTCTATCAGAAAATCAAACAAAAGAAGCTGGAAATAAGTTTTAGTGGTAGGAGGAAAGAAATATGAAATCTTATACAATTACAGTAAATGGCGTTGCATATGATGTAACCGTAGAAGAAGGAAGCGGAAACGCTGCACCTGCAGCAGCACCTAAGGCAGCACCGAAAGCTGCTCCAAAAGCAGCACCGGCTGCAAAACCTGCAGCAGCGGCAGCAGGGGCGATTGAAGTAAAAGCATCTGTTCCTGGTAAAGTCTGCAAAATCGAAGCAAACGTAGGACAGGCTTTAAAAGCCGGTGACCCGATTGTCATTCTGGAAGCCATGAAAATGGAAATTCCGGTTGTTGCACCTCAGGATGGTACACTTGCAGGCATTAACGTAGCTGTAGGCGATGCAGTAGAAAACGGTGCTGTACTGGCATCCATGAACTAGAATTTGCATACAGTGTAAATTCCCAAGAAACAGGTACAGATACCTGTGAATAACGAAATAAATGGGAGGTAAAAAAATGTCTAACATTGCAGATACAGTGTCAAACCTGATTGGGCAGACAGCTTTTATGAATCTGACATGGGGCAATCTGATTATGATTTTAGTAGCATTTGTCTTTTTATTCCTTGCTATTAAAATGGGATTTGAGCCGCTTTTGCTGGTGCCAATCGCTTTTGGTATGCTGCTGGTAAATATCTACCCGGATATTATGGCCAGCGCAGAAGAAACGTCCAATGGAGTAGCCGGACTTCTTCATATTTTCTATATTCTTGATGAATGGAGTGTGCTCCCATCTTTGATTTTCCTTGGTGTAGGTGCCATGACAGACTTTGGTCCTTTGATTGCCAATCCAAAGAGTTTCTTAATGGGTGCAGCAGCAC
The DNA here is from genome assembly GCF_038739805.1 of Blautia acetica. Classification (NCBI taxonomy): domain Bacteria; kingdom Bacillati; phylum Bacillota; class Clostridia; order Lachnospirales; family Lachnospiraceae; genus Blautia; species Blautia acetica. The sequence continues at coordinate 123,450 of NZ_JBBEWO010000002.1, forward strand.
AGCTGGGTATTTATGTTGCCTATTTCCTGGCTATCTTTATGGGATTCAACGGAAAAGCAGCAGCAGCTATTTCTATTATCGGTGGTGCTGACGGCCCGACTTCTATCTTCCTGGCAGGAAAGCTGGGACAGACGGGACTTATGGGAGCTATTGCCGTAGCGGCTTATTCCTATATGTCCTTAGTGCCGATTATTCAGCCGCCGATTATGAAGCTTCTGACTACAGAAGAGGAAAGAAAAATTAAAATGGAACAGCTTCGTCCCGTATCCAAACTGGAAAAAATCCTGTTCCCGATTATCATTACCGTTGTTGTTTGTCTGATTCTGCCTACCACAGCACCACTGGTTGGTATGCTGATGCTGGGTAACCTGTTCCGTGAATCAGGGGTTGTAAAACAGCTTACAGAGACAGCTTCCAATGCTCTTATGTACATTGTTGTTATTCTGCTGGGTACTTCCGTAGGAGCTGCAACAAGTGCTGAGGCTTTCCTGAAACTGGATACGCTGAAAATTGTAGCATTAGGTCTGGCAGCGTTTGCATTCGGTACAGCCGGAGGTGTGCTTCTGGGTAAACTGATGTGCAAGCTGACCCACGGCAAGATTAATCCGCTGATTGGTTCTGCCGGTGTATCCGCAGTACCTATGGCTGCCCGTGTATCCCAGAAGGTTGGTGCAGAAGCAGACCCGACCAACTTCCTGCTCATGCATGCAATGGGACCAAATGTGGCCGGTGTTATCGGTACAGCCGTAGCAGCTGGTACTTTCATGGCTATCTTTGGTGTATAAACCAAGAAATATAAATGGAGGAAAAAAAGATGGCAGACGTAGTAAAAAAACCAATAAAAATTACTGAAACAATTCTGCGTGACGCACATCAGTCTCTGATTGCTACTAGAATGACAACAGAGCAGATGTTGCCTATGGTGGAAAAGCTGGATAAAGTCGGCTACCATTCCGTAGAGTGCTGGGGTGGAGCAACTTTTGATGCTTCCCTGCGTTTCTTAAAGGAAGATCCATGGGAAAGACTTCGTAAATTCCGTGATGGATTTAAAAATACAAAATTGCAGATGTTATTCCGCGGACAGAATATCCTGGGATACCGTCCATATGCAGACGACGTAGTGGAATATTTCGTACAGAAATCCATTGCAAACGGTATTGATATCATTCGTATCTTTGACTGTTTAAACGATCTTCGCAACCTGCAGACAGCAGTAAAAGCAGCCAATAAAGAGAAAGGACACGCACAGGTGGCGCTGTCTTATACTCTGGGTGATGCTTATACTCTGGACTACTGGGTAGAAATGGCAAAGAAAGTAGAAGATATGGGTGCAGATTCTATCTGTATCAAGGATATGGCAGGTCTTCTGCTTCCGTATACAGCAACCGAACTGGTAACAGCTTTAAAAGAAGCTGTAGATATTCCGATTCAGCTGCATACACACTATACTTCCGGTGTTGCTTCCATGACTTACTTAAAAGCCGTAGAAGCAGGCGTAGACGTTATTGATACTGCTATGTCACCGTTCGCTCTGGGAACTTCCCAGCCAGCTACAGAAGTTATGGTAGAGACCTTCAAGGGAACTCCATACGACACAGGTTTTGACCAGAAATTACTGGCAGAAATCGCAGACTACTTCCGTCCAATCCGTGACGAGGCTTTAGACAGCGGTCTTCTGAATCCGAAGAACCTGGGTGTAAACATCAAAACACTGTTATATCAGGTACCGGGCGGTATGCTTTCCAACCTGACATCCCAGTTAAAAGAACAGCACGCAGAAGACAAATTCTACGATGTGCTGGAAGAAGTGCCAAGAGTGCGTAAAGACCTTGGTGAACCGCCGCTGGTTACTCCATCTTCTCAGATTGTGGGTACACAGGCTGTATTTAATGTCATCATGGGCGAGCGTTACAAGATGGTGACAAAAGAAACCAAAGATGTATTAAGCGGAAAATACGGTGTAACTGTAAAACCGTTTGACAAAGAGGTACAGAAGAAATGTATCGGTGACACAGAAGTCATTACCTGCCGTCCGGCTGATTTGATTCAGCCTGAACTGGATACCTTAAGAGGCGAAATGGCTCAGTGGTCCGAACAGGAAGAAGACGTACTTTCTTACGCACTGTTCCCACAGGTTGCTACAGACTTCTTCAAATACAGAGAAGCACAGCAGACAAAGGTAGACCCTAAGGAAGCAGATACGAAAAACGGAGCTTATCCGGTATAAAATAGCATTGTCCAAGCAGAGCAAGAAAAGCGAAGGCTCAGAAGTCCTTAACGGGACATCTGGGCCTTCGCTTTTTTCAATACTTCAAGGTCAGATTTTGTGACCTTTAGATTGGTTTTATAGGATTTTCCGTCCGGACAGGTGACCTGCACATCAATGACAGTGCCTTCCTGGGCCGCGTGATTGGAAACAGCTTTCAGAAAAGGGGAGAGCTTTGGATGGTTTTTCTCAATGGTATTTTTCATACGGCGAAGTTCCATAAGCTTCAAAGGATTCATCATAAGTCAGTGCCTCCTAGGTATGTATTTTTCTCTGAAAAAGGGGTTGAGTTGGAAACAGTATAGAGGAGAGAAGGAAAAAAGTCAACAGAAAGAAAATTTTTGCTGAAACTTTTTCTTTTTTGTGCTATGATAGGGTACATGTGAAAGAATCAGCAAAGAGGGGTCAGAAGATGAACAATACAGAGCATTTGCTCAGTAAAATGAACCAACAATATCAAAATTTCAGTAAAGGACAGAAAAAGCTGGCGGCCTATATCCGGGAAAATTATGATAAAGCCGCCTTTCTTACGGCTGCAAAGCTGGGAGAAACCGTAGGAGTCAGTGAGTCCACGGTGGTCCGTTTTGCTATTTATCTGGGATATAAGGGGTATCCGGAGTTTCAGAGGGAATTGGAAGAACTGGTACGCAACAAATTAAATTCCATACAGAGAATGGAGGTTACCTATGGAAAGGTGCCGCAGTCTGAAATCTTAGATACGGTCCTTCATTCAGATATTGAAAAGATTAAGATGACACTGGAAGCCGTAGATCATGAGGCTTTTGAACTGGCTATTGAGACGATTTTAAAGGCACGGAATATTTATATTGTAGGAATCCGAAGCTGTGCGCCTCTGGCGGGCTTTCTGGCTTTTTATCTGAATCTCATCTGTGACGGGGTACATCTTTTGAATACCAACAGTTCCAGCGAGTTGTTTGAACAGATGATTCGGATAGGCGAAGAGGACGTGATTATTGGTATCAGTTTCCCCCGGTATTCCATGAGAACCTTAAAGGCACTGGAATTTGCCAATAACAGAAATGCCAAGGTTGTTACGCTGACAGACAGTATTCATTCTCCTATGAATCTGTACTCCTCCTGCAATCTTATTGCCAGAAGTGATATGGCGTCCATTGTAGACTCCCTGGTTGCGCCTCTGAGCGTGATTAATGCCCTGGTGGTGGCGCTCAGTATGCGGAAGCAGAAGGATGTCGTGGAAACCCTGGGATCCCTGGAAAAAATCTGGGATGAATACCAGGTATACAACAAAGATGAGATTAATGTGGCAGATAACCATGACATTGAGTTAAAAAAGACAGAAGTACCCCGGAAATCCAGGGATTAAAGGAGTGTTTTATGGCTAAAATAATAATTATAGGAGGAGGCGCCGCCGGAATGGCAGCGGCGGTCTTTCTGGGGGAACAGAACCATCAGGTACACCTCTTTGAAAAAAATGAAAAGCTTGGGAAAAAGCTGTTTATTACAGGAAAGGGACGCTGCAATATCACCAATTCCTGTGATGAGGAGACTTTTTTTCAATCTGTTGTCAGTAACCCTAAGTTTCTTTACAGCGCTTTTTACGGCTATACAAACCGGGATGTCATCGCTTTTTTTGAAAGTCTGGGACTGGCTGTAAAAGAAGAGCGGGGCGGCAGAATTTTTCCGGTATCTGACCATTCCTCTGATGTGATTAAGGTTTTGGAGCAGCGGATGAAAGCGTTGGATGTGAAGATACATTTAAAAAGCAGAGTGGAAAAAGTGTTGACGGAAAACTCCCTGGAGGGGGAAGAGAAGATACGGGGCGTACTTTTGGAAAACGGAGCCGAAATTTTGGCGGACAGAGTCATTGTAGCCACAGGAGGCTGTTCTTATCAGGCCACGGGCTCTACGGGAGACGGTTATACCTTTGCAAGGGAAACCAATCATAAAGTGACGGAACTGCGTCCTGCTCTGGTTCCGATAGAGACAAAGGAAGAATATGTAAAAGACATGCAGGGGCTGGCTTTAAAAAATGTCCGCTTTACTGTAAAAGACGGAAAGAAAGTGCTGTATGATGATTTTGGAGAACTGCTTTTTACCCACTTTGGGATTTCCGGTCCTTTAGTGCTGACAGCCAGTTCCCGCATTGGGAAGAAGCTGGAAAAAAAGGAACTTCAGGCTTTTCTGGATTTGAAGGCAGCCTTGTCAGAGGAGCAGTTGGACGGAAGGCTTTTGCGGGAGTTTGAAAACGGAAAGAACAAACAGTTTAAAAACGTCATAACCGGCATGTTTCCGGCAAAGCTGTATCCAGTCATGCTTTCTCTGGGAGGGATTCCTCCGGAAAAGAAAGTCAACGAAATTACAAAAGAGGAAAGGCGGGAGTTCATCCAAGTGATAAAGCACTTCCCTCTGACGCTTACGTCCCTCAGGGGATTTCGGGAGGCCATTATCACTCAGGGCGGTGTCACCGTAAAAGACATTCAGCCAAAAAACATGGAGTCGAAAAAGGTGAAAGGGCTTTTCTTTATTGGTGAGGTATTAGATTTAGATGCCGTAACCGGCGGGTTTAACCTGCAGATTGCCTGGTCTACAGCCAAAGCGGCAGCAGAGGAAAGTTTTGAATAAACAGCAAAGGAGAAAAAGATATGTCAGTAAATATCGCCATTGACGGTCCGGCAGGTGCCGGAAAAAGTACCATAGCCAAGGCTGTGGCAAAAGAACTGGAATTTATTTATGTGGATACAGGCGCCATGTACCGCGCTATGGCGCTGCACCTTCTGCGCCAGGGGATTGTTCCCGGGGAAGAAGCGCAGATGGATGCAGCCTGTGAAAATGCAGAAATTTCCATTGTATATGAAAACGGCGCCCAACAGGTGCTGTTAAACGGCGAGAATGTGACCGGAGATTTGCGCAGGGAGGAAGTGGGGAATATGGCTTCCGTCAGTTCTGCAAGACCCCGTATCCGGGAAAAACTGGTGGAACTGCAGCGTGTTCTGGCTTCCCAGACCGATGTGGTTATGGATGGACGCGATATCGGCACCTGCGTTTTGCCGGATGCAGATGTGAAAATTTATCTTACGGCCAGCGCCCGCACAAGAGCCCTGAGAAGGTGCCGGGAACTGGAAGAAAAGGGAGTCTCCTGTGTGCTGGAAGAAATTGAAGCAGACATTAACGACAGAGATTACAGAGATATGACCAGAGAGATTTCTCCCCTTAGAAAGGCCGAAGACGCTGTGCTGGTAGACTCCTCTGAAATGTCCATTGAGGAAGTAAAAGAGGCCATTATCCGTCTCTACCGGGAAAGCCGGAAGTAAAGAAAGCGGGGGAGAGGCATATGGAAGTAAAAGTTGCAAAAACCGCGGGCTTTTGCTTTGGCGTAAAGCGGGCAGTGGAAAAAGCCTATGAAGTGGCAGAACAGACCGCCGGCGGGGTTTATACTTATGGACCCATTATTCACAACGAAGAAGTGGTGTCGGATTTGGAGAAAAAAGGCGTCCGGGTTTTAGAGTCCGAAGAAGAACTGAGAAATCTGCAGGATGGCACAGTGATTATCCGGTCTCATGGTGTGCCGAAATATATTTATGACCTTTTGAAGGAAAAGCAGATAGCCTGTGTGGACGTTACCTGTCCCTTTGTTCTGAAAATTCATCGGATTGTGGCCGAAGAAAGCCTGAAAGGCCGCCACATCGTCATTGTAGGCAATGCGGACCATCCGGAAGTGGTGGGAATTAAGGGCTGGTGTGAAGGTCCCTGCACGGTGATTAAGACAAAGGAAGAGGCAAAAAAATTCCTGGAAGAAGGCCATGAAAAGGTGTGTATTGTATCCCAGACGACATTTAATTACAATAATTTTCAAGAAATAGTTGAAATTTTGGGCGAAAAGCGTTATGATAGGCTTGTTATAAATACGATTTGTAATGCAACACAAGACAGACAGTCTGAAGCAGAAGAAATCGCTAAGCAAGTAGATACCATGATTGTCGTGGGAGGCAGACATAGCTCCAATACTCAGAAGCTATATGAAATTTGTAAAAGCGAATGTGAAAATACTTATTATATACAGACACTTGCTGACTTGGATTCTGATAGTTTCCGATCCGTTCAATGTGTAGGTATTACAGCAGGGGCATCAACCCCAAATAAAATAATTGAGGAGGTTTCAAAACATGTCAGAATTAAGTTTTGAACAAATGCTGGATGAAACATTTAAAACAATTAGGAATGGAGAGGTAGTCGAAGGTACAGTTATCGATGTGAAAGAAGACCAGATTATTCTGAACATTGATTATAAAGCTGACGGTATCATTACCAGAAGTGAATATTCTAATGACCAGAACTTAGACCTTAGAACTGTTGCTCAGCCAGGTGACACTATGGAAGCAAAAGTCCTGAAGTTAAACGACGGAGACGGACAGGTTCTCTTAACATACAAGAGACTGGCTGCTGATAAAGGCAACAAGAGACTCGAAGAAGCATTTGAAAATAAAGAAGTGCTGACAGCAAAAGTAAACCAGGTATTAGACGGCGGTTTAAGCGTACTTGTAGAAGAAGCAAGAGTATTCATTCCTGCAAGTCTGGTGTCCGACACTTACGAAAAAGACCTGACAAAATATCAGGATCAGGAAATTGAATTTGTTATCACAGAGTTCAATCCAAAAAGACGCCGTGTTATCGGTGACAGAAAACAGCTTCTGGTAGCTAAGAAAGAAGAACTGAAGAAAGAACTTTTCGAGAAAATCCATGCAGGAGATGTTGTAGAAGGAACTATCAAAAACGTTACAGACTTTGGTGCATTTATTGACCTTGGCGGCGCTGACGGTCTTCTTCACATTTCTGAAATGTCATGGGGAAGAGTAGAAAACCCGAAAAAAGTATTCAAAGCAGGGGATAAGATTACTGTCCTGATTAAAGAAATCAACGGGGATAAGATTGCGTTAAGCCTGAAATTTGAAGACCAGAATCCATGGTTGCATGCAGCTGAAAAATATGCAGTAGGAAATGTTGTAGAAGGCAAAATTGCCCGCATGACAGATTTTGGTGCATTTATTGAATTAGAGCCAGGTGTAGACGCTCTTCTTCATGTTTCTCAGATTTCCAGAGCACATGTAGAAAAACCATCTGATGTATTAAAAGTAGGTCAGGTTGTTTCTGCAAAAGTTGTTGATTTCAACGAAGAAGAAAAGAAAATCAGCCTCAGCATGAAAGTTCTTGAGCCAGCTCAGGACGAAGCAGAAGAGACAGTAGAAGAATAATAAAAAATCTTTTTTATTAAAAACAGCCCTCACTTTTTAGTGATGGCTGTTTTTAAAATTCCATGGACATAAGAGAGAAGGGTTTCCTGGGAAGCGTTTTCAAAGGGCCAGAGTGCATATTTTTCTTTGGCATGATAGTCCTCCTGGAGAAGAGGAAGGTTTGGAGAGCCGGGAGCATAGACAAAGCAGCCGGATACTTTTTTGCAGCAGTTGTGAGCCTTTGCTTTTTGCCGTCGGCTTTTGTCCAGATAAAGAGCTATGCTTTTGTGTACCGCCTCATCTTCATAGGGAAGATAATAATAGTTTTGATAATCTGGGTAGAAATATTTCAGGGTGCCTTGGTAGAGAGGCATTTTTATTTTGGCTGTAGTATTTAATACAGTAATGTAACAAAAAGGCAAAGCTGCAGAAAGAGCAGCGCACACCGAATGTTTCATGGAAAGAGTAAACAGAAGTTTCCGAAGGGGAGTTCCTTCCGGGCTGTTTTCTGTGAGCTCTTCGGCTTTTTCTATGGTATATTCCCGGTTTAAAAGCTGGCGCAGCCCGCCCAGGGGAAGGAGGGCTGCCATACCTTTGAGGTCATCGCTGTTGTGTAGCAGAAGAAGTTTCTGGCTCTGTGTATCAGGAGATTTTACATAGTTTTGATAAATTTTTATCATTTCTTTGCCGGATAACAGGTCTTCTCTGGGATAAGAAACCAGATTTTCAAAATCTTTTTGTCTGTGGCCGGGCATTTGACGGAAAAAACAGGGCATGCGGAGGAGCTCCCGGTATAAATCTATCTGAGGCATATCAGAGAAAGTCTGGGGAATTTGCAAAGCTTTGCAGCGGTTGGCCAGATAGGGGACATCAAAGGAAGCGCCGTTAAAGTGTACCAGATATTTTTTAGAGGAAGCTATGCGGCAGAATTCCTTTAAAAGCAGGCTTTCTGATGTATCATCGCTGTGCTCTGACAGAAACTGGCAGAGTTCAAAGTCCTGGGCGTCTTCTCTTTGGAAGAGAAGCCCTATGAGAAAAACACGGCTGTTTTTCGGACTCAGTCCTGTAGTTTCAATGTCGAAAAACAGGAAATCCGAAGGATTGGAATCGGGTGAAAAAAATCCGGATTTCAGTTCTGGTGATAATGTATAGATAATTTGTTTATTTGTTATCATTTTAACAAAATCCTTTCAAATTGTTCTTGAAATAGTACGAAAAATCACTAAAAAATTCTAGTGATTTTCGTAAAAAAATGTTATATTATATAACGAAGGAGAAAAGCATGGATATTACAATAGCAGGGATATCTCTATATTATATCATAAGTTGGTTTTTTATCTACAGTTTTTTAGGCTGGGTATGGGAATCCGCATATGTATCTGTGAAAAAAGGAAAACCCGTAAACAGAGGATTTATCAATGGCCCACTGTGTACTATTTATGGCGCAGGTGCAGTCAGTGTATATCTGATTTTAAAGCCTTTTGACGGGAATCTGCTGATTCTCTATGCCGGCGGGGTTGTAACGGCCACACTTCTGGAACTGGTAACCGGCTGGCTGATGGAGAAAATTTTCCATACCAGATGGTGGGATTACAGTAAACAGAAGTTTAATTTTCATGGGTACATTTGTGTCGGGGCTTCCCTGGGCTGGGGTGTATTTACCGTTTTACTGTTCCAGGTACTTCACCCGTTTGTGTCCTGGCTGACTGGATTGTATCCGCAGTCTGTGGGAAAAATTGTACTTTTGATTGTGACTCTTTTGTATCTTGTGGACTTTATTTCATCGGCAGCCGCAGCTTCTGGTCTGAGCAAGGCCTTTGCCAAAGCGGAGGATATGCTGGAGGATCTTACTGTGTATTTGCAGGGTACCAGGATCTATGAGACGAAAGAGGAGATTCGGGAGAAGCTGGAATCTGTCAGAAATTACCGGCGGTTACAGGATTCTCTGGAAGGGCTGTCCGGCAGAAAGCAGGAAATTCTGGAACGCTTTGAAAGTCTGGTACAGGACAGACGCCTCTTGGATGCAGAGAGTTATATGGAGAAAAAACGGGAATTGGAACAGCGTCTGGACGAATATGTAAAAAAATATACCGATATCCGCAAAAAACAGAGCCGTATCAGGAAACGTATGGTCTGCGCGTATCCTGAACTGAAAAGTCAGTTTAGAACTTACAGAGAAAAGCATCAGAAAAAAAAGACAGACTAATAGCAGGAGTATAATCAGAAACATCTGATTATCGATAGATAAAGGAGGGACAAATTATGGCGTTTTTAACCTTTAGGGGTGGCGTTCACCCTTACGATGGAAAAGAACTGTCCAAAGAAAAGCCTGTCCGGGAATTTTTGCCCGGGAAAGAACTGGTATATCCGCTTTCACAGCATATTGGTGCTCCGGCACAGCCTGTTGTGAAAAAAGGGGATTACGTTCTGGCGGGCCAGAAAATTGCAGAAATGGGAGGCTTCGTTTCTGCGCCTGTTCACGCATCTGTGTCAGGAACTGTGAAAGAAATAAAGAAAGTCAGAAATAATGTAGGCGCTATGGTAGATGCCATTGTCATTGAAAATGATGAAAAGTATGAAACCGCAGAGTTTCAGCCGGCGCAGTCTCTGGAAAGTCTCACAAAAGAGGAAATTATAGCCAGAATCAAAGAGGGCGGCGTAGTAGGTATGGGAGGAGCAGGTTTCCCTACCCATGTAAAGCTTTCTCCAAAAGAACCGGATAAGATTGAATATGTACTGGTAAACGGTGCAGAGTGTGAACCTTATCTGACTTCTGATTACCGCCGTATGCTGGAACAGCCGGAGTGGATTATCAATGGTTTGAAATGTATTCTCAAGCTTTTTGACAATGCCAAAGGCTATATTTGTATTGAAGACAACAAGCCGGATTGTATTGCAAAAATCAGCGAGCTGGTGAAAGATGAGCCGAGAATTGAGGTCAGCACCTTAAAGACCAAATATCCTCAGGGCGCAGAGCGCTGCCTCATTGCGGCAGTCAGCGGCAGGGAAATCAATTCTTCCATGCTTCCGGCAGACGCGGGCTGCGTAGTAGACAATGTGGATACCGTATGTGCGGTATACCGGGCTGTTATGAAAGGCGAACCGGTTATGGACCGTATTGTTACCATTACAGGAGATGCCGTAGCAGAGCCCTGTAATTTAAAGGCACGCACAGGTACGTCTTTTGCGGAGCTTCTGGAAGCGGCAGGCGGTTTGAAGCAGCCTGCGGAAAAAATGATTTCCGGCGGTCCTATGATGGGATTTGCTATGTTTGATTATCATGTGCCGGTAGTAAAGACTTCTTCTGCGCTGCTGTGCATGACAAAAGATGAGGTTTCTGCCCAGGAACCTGCCGCATGTATCAACTGCGGCAGATGTGTCACGGCCTGTCCGGCCAGACTGGTACCCTCCAGACTGGCAACGTATTCGGAGAACGGCCGGGAAGAGATGTTTGTAAAATATCATGGTATGGAATGTGTGGAATGTGGCTGCTGCAGTTTTGTCTGTCCGGCAAAACGCCCGCTGACCCAGTCTATGCGTTCTATGAGAAAAATGGTTCTGGCTAACCGCAGAAAACCGAAATAGGAGGAGAAAATCATGAGTGACTTATTACACGTCTCATCTTCCCCTCATGTAAGGTCGAAGGTGGATACCGGCAGCATTATGCTTACGGTACTTCTGGCATTGATGCCTGCAGCGCTGGTGGGCGTTTATAATTTCGGACCCCACGCGCTTTTGCTGATTCTGATTTCCATTGCTGTGTGCGTGGCAACAGAAGCAATCTATGAAAAAATCGTACATAAGAAACTGACAATCAAGGACTATAGCGCAGCCGTTACTGGACTTTTGCTGGCACTGAATCTGCCACCGAAGGCTCCCTGGTGGATTCCCGTTATCGGCGGTGTGTTTGCTATTCTTATTGTAAAACAGCTGTTTGGCGGTCTGGGACAGAATTTTATGAACCCTGCTCTGGCAGCCAGATGTTTCCTTTTGATTTCCTTTACAGGAAGAATGACAGATTTTACTGTGCCGGATAATGCATGGGGGAACATTGTGGATACCGTATCCGGCGCTACACCTCTTGCTGCCTTAAAAGCAGGAGAAAGTGTAGACTGGGTGAGCCTGTTCTTTGGTAATATACAGGGAACCATTGGGGAGACTTCTGCGCTTGCCATTTTAATCGGTGCAGCAATTCTTCTGGCAAGAGGTATCATTGATTTGCGGATTCCGCTGACTTATATTGGCACCTTTGCTGTATTTGTGCTGCTGTTCGGCGGCCATGGTCTGGATTTGAACTATCTGCTGTGCCACTTATTCGGCGGCGGTCTGATGTTGGGCGCCTGGTTTATGGCAACGGATTATGTGACAACTCCGATTACAAAGAAGGGACAGCTGGTATATGGCGTGTGTCTTGGTATTTTTACCGGACTTTTCCGTATTTTCGGCGGTTCTGCAGAAGGAGTTTCCTATGCTATTATTTTCTGCAACCTGTTGGTGCCGCTGATTGAACGTTTTACAATGCCGGCAGCCTTCGGAATGGGAGGTAAAAAAGCATGAAAAAGAATACAATTATAAAAGATACCCTGATACTGACCCTGATTACTCTGGTAGCGGGCGGTCTTTTGGGTATGGTATATGAGGTGACAAAAGAGCCCATTGCCCAGCAGGCTGAAAAGGAAAAGCAGGAGGCTTACAAGGCCGTGTTTGAAGACGCGGATTCCTTTGAGGTATGCGTGGAGGCAGACGATGCAGACCTGGCTGCTTATCTGACAGAAAACGGTTTTGAGGCACAGACGGTCAATGAAGTGATGGAGGCCAAGGATGCGTCCGGAGAAACCATTGGCTATGCGCTGAATATGACAACTTCGGAAGGCTATGGCGGTGACATCAGTTTTTCCATGGGTGTAACACTGGACGGTACCTTAAACGGAATTTCCATTCTGGATATTAACGAGACTGCAGGTCTTGGTATGAACGCCACAAAAGATGAGTTTAAGGGACAGTTTGCCGGCAAGCAGGTGGATGCTTTTGAGGTGACAAAATCAGGCGCAGCGTCTGACAATGAAATCAATGCCATCAGCGGCGCTACCATTACGTCGAAAGCCATAACAGGCGGCGTCAATGCAGGGCTTTGTGCCTTTGAATATGTGAAGGAGGGAAAATAAGATGAAAGCAAATTCACCTGGTGAACGTCTTTATAATGGTATCATCAAAGAAAACCCGACTTTTGTTCTGGTGCTGGGTATGTGTCCGACACTGGCCGTTACCACAGCAGCTATCAACGGTATCGGTATGGGGCTGACGACTACGGTGGTTCTGGCTCTGTCCAACTTGTTTATTTCACTCCTTAGAAATGTGATTCCCGACAAGGTGCGTATGCCGGCTTATATCGTCATTGTTGCGTCCTTCGTAACCATGGTACAGCTTCTGCTGCAGGGTTTTATTCCGGCGCTTTATGATGCTCTGGGAATTTATATTCCTCTGATTGTAGTAAACTGTATTATTCTGGGAAGAGCGGAATCCTATGCTTCTAAAAACGGTCCGGTATCCTCTATCTTCGACGGTATCGGTATGGGACTGGGATTTACCCTTTCCATTACCATTCTGGCAGCATTTCGTGAGCTTATCGGTGCGGGAACCGTATTCGGATTTCAGGTAATGCCTTCTGCGTACGAACCGGCTACCATTTTCATTCTGGCGCCGGGTGCCTTTTTCGTACTGGCCTTTCTGGCGGCTATCCGTGCAAAACTGCAGGATAAAAAGCCGAAGGAAGAACAGAAACCGGTACACTGCATGGAAGGCGGCTGTGCTTCCTGTGGAAATGAAGGCTGCAGCGGAAAATTTTATGACAATACGGTGAAAAAGTAAGGGGGACAGAACATGAAAGAATTACTTATTATAGCAGTAGGAGCAGCCGTGGTAAACAATGTTGTTCTGAGTCAGTTCCTCGGACTTTGTCCTTTCTTCGGTGTTTCTAAGAAGATTGAGACAGCAGCAGGCATGGGCGGCGCAGTTATTTTCGTTATCACCTTGTCTTCACTGGTAACCAGTTTGATTTATCAGTTTCTTCTGACTCCGCTGAATATGGAGTATATGCAGACCATAGTATTTATTTTGGTTATTGCAGCTCTGGTACAGTTTGTGGAAATGTTTTTGAAGAAGTCCATGCCGGCTCTGTATGAGAGTCTGGGTGTGTACCTTCCTCTGATTACTACCAACTGTGCAGTACTGGGTGTTGCGGTTATCAATGTGCAGAAATCTTACAATGTACTGCAGGGAACGGTTAACGGATTTGCCACAGCTCTTGGTTTTACCATTTCCATTGTGCTGATGGCAGGTCTTCGTGAAAAAATGGAATACAACGATGTACCGAAATATTTTCAGGGATTTCCTATGGTACTTTTGACGGCAGGCTTAATGGCCATTGCGTTTTTCGGTTTTTCAGGAATTATTTAAGGAGGCATAGACTATGATAACAGGTATTATCATTGCGGCAGTCCTGGTAGGCGGTGTAGGTCTCTTTATTGGACTTTTCCTGGGAGTTGCCGGAAAGAAATTTGAAGTGGAAGTAAATGAAAAAGAAATTCAGGTCAGAGAAGAGCTGCCGGGCAATAACTGCGGCGGCTGTGGATATCCGGGCTGTGATGGTCTGGCTGCAGCTATTGCAAAAGGTGAGGCGCCTGTAAATGCCTGTCCGGTAGGCGGTTCTGCCGCAGCAGCAAAGATTGCGGCTATTATGGGTCAGGAAGCGGGAGAAGCTGTCCGTATGACTGCGTTTGTAAAGTGCGCAGGGGACTGCGAAAAAGCAGGACAGAGTTATGATTATACAGGAGTGCAGGATTGTAAAATGGCTGCGCTCATGCAGAACGGCGGTTCCAAAACCTGTTCTTATGGCTGTCTGGGCTATGGCTCTTGTGTGAAGGCCTGCGGATTTGACGCTATTCATATTATCAATGGAATTGCTGTAGTAGATAAAGAGAAATGTAAGGCCTGCGGCAAATGCGTGGCCGAGTGTCCGAAGAAACTCATTGAGCTGATTCCTTACAAACAGAAGCAGGCGGTGTCCTGTAATTCCAAGGATAAGGGAAAAGCAGTGATGAGCGCCTGTCAGGTGGGCTGTATCGGCTGTAAGAAATGTGAGAAGGAATGTCCGAAAAATGCCATTACCGTGGTGGATAATGTGGCGCATATTGATTCTGAGAAATGCGTCAACTGTGGTATCTGCAAGAAGACGTGTCCGAGAAAGATTATTTTGTAAAAATATGAAATGTGCAACCCCCTTTCAAGTTTCAACTTGTGGAACCTTGAAAGGGGGTTGTGTTGTGATGCGAGCATTTCACGAACACACATTTGCATTTTCGGCTTTCCTGTGATAAGATAAAACCCAGAAAACGAAACAGGAGATGTTTATGAAGAAAAAAGATATATTTCTGGTAGGAGGAATTTTAATCCTTGCCCTTCTTTGCTGGTTGGTGCCAAAGGGACTGCGTCTGGTTGACGGGAACAAAGAAACAGAACTTAAAATTACTGTTGCCGGAGAGGTTTATGGAACTTATTCCTTGGAAAAAAACCAGGTCATAAAGATTCAGGATACGAATGTGTGTGAAATAAAAGATGGAAAAGTAAAGATGACAGAGGCAAGTTGTCCGGACCATGTGTGTATCCGGCAGGGAACGATTGACGCACCGGGAGAGACCGTGGTGTGCCTGCCTAATAAAGTGGTGCTGGAGATTGTGTCCAAGGACGGGGAAGAAGACGGCCTGGACGCAGTGGTGAAATAAGAGCAAAGGAGAAATCATTATTTATACAAGAACAGGAAAAATCGCATGGCTGGGGCTTATGGCGGCTCTGGCAATTATTTTTGGATATGTGGAAATGCTTCTGCCTGTATTTTTCGTAGTTCCCGGTATGAAACTGGGGCTGGCGAACCTGGTAACCGTGTTTGTGCTGTACAGGTATCGTGCAAAAGAAGCGGCAGTTATATCCCTTATCCGCATTGTAGTGATTGGTTTTCTCTTTGCCAATCTGTTTTCTATTCTGTACAGTCTGGCAGGAGCGGCTTTGAGTCTTTTGTGTATGACCGCAGCCAGGCGGTTTTCGGGGCTGTCTATAGTGGGAGTCAGCATTTTAGGCGGTGTGACCCACAATCTGGGGCAGCTTATAGTGGCGGCTCTTGTGGTAGAAAACGGCAATGTATTTTACTACTTTCCGGCGCTTTTGATTTCCGGTCTGGTAACCGGGGCGCTTATCGGGATTGTGACAGGAGAAATTTTAAAGAGAACGACAGGAAGGAAATCAATATGATAGCATATATAAAAGGTGTTGTGGCAGAAATTTGGGAGGACAGAATTATTTTGGAGTCCCAGAACATGGGGTACAATATTTTTATGCCTATGGCCAGTGTGGATACTGCGCTGCACACGGGGGAAGAGGCAAAGATATACACCTATCTCAATGTCCGGGAAGATGCCATGCAGCTTTTCGGATTTCTCACAAAAGACGATTTGAATACTTTTAAGCTGCTTTTGAGTGTTAATGGTATTGGACCTAAGGCGGCTCTTGGGGTTTTATCCGGACTTTCAGCAGACGAACTGCGGTTTGCAGTTCTGGCTGATGATGTAAAAACCATCTCGAAAGCGCCGGGTATTGGAAAGAAGACAGCCCAGAAGCTGATTTTGGAATTAAAGGATAAGCTGGATTTGCAGGAGGCTTTCCAGCTAAAGACTCAGCATGTGCAGGAAACAGGCAGCGATACGGCGGACCTGTCCGGTATGCGGAAAGAAGCGGTAGAGGCGTTGACTGCCCTGGGATATTCCGGCGCAGATGCCCTGCGGGCTGTGAAAAAAGTGGAACTTACAGCAGATATGAACGTAGAGGCGCTTTTAAAGGCAGCTTTGAAAAATATGTTCTAAGAGGCGGAGAATGTCATGGAAAAGAGAATTATTACTACCGACGTCATGGAAGAGGATTTGCGGACAGAAGGCAATCTGCGTCCGCAGTTTCTTTCTGACTATATCGGTCAGGAGAAAGCAAAGAGCAATCTGAAAATCTATATTGAAGCGGCCAAGCAAAGAGGTGATGCCCTGGACCATGTGCTTTTCTACGGTCCTCCGGGTCTTGGAAAAACCACTCTTGCGGGAATTATTGCCAATGAGATGGGCGTACATATGAAAGTTACCAGTGGTCCGGCGATTGAAAAACCGGGAGAGATGGCAGCTATTCTCAACAATCTGCAGGAAAATGACGTGTTGTTTGTAGATGAAATCCATCGTCTGAACCGGCAGGTGGAAGAAGTTCTGTATCCTGCTATGGAGGATTATGTCATTGATATTATGATAGGAAAAGGGGCAACGGCCCGCTCTATCCGTTTGGATTTGCCGAAGTTTACCCTGGTAGGAGCCACCACCAGAGCGGGGCTTCTGACTGCGCCTTTAAGAGACCGTTTTGGTGTGGTACATCATCTGGAATTTTATACGGAAGAGGAATTGCAGACCATTATCCTTCACTCAGCAAAGGTGCTGGGGGTAGAGACTGACCGGGACGGGGCTTTGGAAATGGCCAAGCGTTCCAGAGGTACGCCCCGTCTGGCAAACCGGCTTTTAAAGAGAGTACGGGATTTTGCACAGGTAAAATACAACGGGAAAATTACAAAAGAAGTGGCGGATTTTGCCCTGGATTTGCTGGAAGTGGACAAGTATGGTCTGGACCAGACCGACCGACTGCTTCTGACTACGATTATTGAGCGGTTTTCCGGCGGCCCGGTAGGTCTGGATACGCTGGCTGCAGCCGTGGGAGAGGATGCGGGAACCATTGAGGATGTATATGAACCATACCTGATTAAAAACGGGTTTTTACTGCGTACTCCAAGGGGAAGAGCTGTAACAGAGCTGACCTATCATCATCTGGGAATAAAATAATGGTTGTTTTTCCCGAAAATTCGATTATAATAGACATAGGAATGTAGAAAAGGCAGGAGGAACCAGATGGCAGTGAAGAATACAACCCAGGTGCTGATTGGCGGTAAAATCATCACATTGAGTGGTTATGAAAGTGAAGAATACCTGCAGAAGGTTGCAAATTATATGAACAGCAAGATGACAGAACTGGGACAGATTCCGGGATACAACCGGCAGGCTCAGGAGACCAGACATACGCTTTTAAGCCTGAATATTGCCGATGACTATTTTAAGGCAAAACGGCAGGCTGAAATGTTCGAGGAAGAACTGGAAGCCAAGGACCGGGAAATGTACGATTTGAAACATGATTTGATTAATGGTCAGGTGGAGTTGGAGCGGGCTCAGAAGGAAACCCAGGAAAGTACTCTGCAGATAAGGTCTTTAGAGGCGAAGATTGCAGAACTGGAGCAGGAATTGGACGAGCTTTTAAAGGAATAAAAGAAGGAAAGATGGAAGGGGTGGGCATTTTTGTTTCGCCCCTTTGTGTTTTGCAGGAAAGGAATTATATGAGAGCAGAATTATTAGCGCCGGCAGGTTCTTTTGAGGGACTGCAGGCTGTGGTTAAGGCAGGGGCAGACGCAGTATACATTGGAGGAAGCATGTTTGGCGCCAGGGCCTATGCCAAAAATCCCCGGAAGGAGGAAATGCTGGAAGCCATTGATTATGCCCACATACATGGGAAACAGATATATCTGACGGTAAATACACTTTTAAAAAATCAGGAACTATATCGGCAGTTATACGAGTTTCTGGCGCCTTATTATGAGCAGGGCGTGGACGCAGTGATTGTACAGGATTTGGGTGTGCTGTCCTTTTTGAAAAAGGAATTTCCGGAGCTTGCCATTCACGCCAGCACCCAGATGGCCATTACAGGACCAAAAAGCGCCGGGCTTTTAAAGGAAGCAGGTGCGTCCAGAATTGTGACGGCAAGAGAACTTTCTCTGGAAGAAATCCACCGGATTTATCAGGAAACAGGGGTGGAGATAGAGAGTTTTGTCCATGGGGCTCTTTGCTATTGCTACTCCGGCATGTGTCTTTTCAGCAGTATGCTGGGGGGAAGAAGCGGCAATCGGGGACGGTGCGCCCAGCCCTGCCGTCTGCCATACACAGCATTGGAAAAGGGAAAAGCCGTAAGCGGTACAGAGCCGTCCTATCTGCTTAGCCCCAAGGATATGTGCACAGTGGATATTCTGCCGGAAATTCTGCAGGCAGGAGTTTACTCTCTGAAAATCGAGGGAAGAATGAAGAAACCGGAGTATGCAGCCGGAGTGACCGCCATATATAGAAAATATCTGGATTTGTACCTGCGTACAGGACAGGCTTATGAGGTGGAAAAGGCGGACCGGCAGGAGCTTTTGGATTTGTATCAGAGAGACGGTTTTCACAAGGGCTATTATCATATGCACAATGGCCCGGAAATGATGGCCACGGTCAATGAAAAGGAGCAGAGCCGGAAGCAGGGGACGGTTGGAAAGCGAAATGAGGCGCTTTTTGCCAGACTGAAAAAGCAATATTTAGACACAAAAAAACAAGAAAAAATTAATGGGAATTTAATCCTGTTTGCCGATACACCTGCTATACTGGATTTAGACTTTCAGGACATCCATGTGCAGGTACAGGGAGACCTGGTAGAAAGAGCCCAGAAAAGACCCCTTCTGGCAGAACGTGTAAGGCAGCAGATGGAGAAGACGGGACAGACGCCCTTTGTCTTTGATTCTCTGGAAATTCTCACAGATGAGGCAGGCTTTCTCCCTATGCAGAGTCTTAATGAACTGCGGCGGCGGGGACTGGAAGAACTGCAGCAGCAGTATCTGGCCGGGTATCGAAGAACGCTTCGAAAGCCGGAAACAGAACAGAAACCGTCTTTGGCAAAAGAGAAAAGGGCGCAGGCAGAAGCGGTGAAATTCTATGTGTCTGTAGAAAAGAGAGAACAGTGGGAGACTGCTTTAAAGCAGAGGGAGGTCACTGGAATTTTTTGCAGCATGTCCATGTTTAAACGAAAGGAATTTCTAAAAGAGGTGCTTTGGGCTGCAGAGGAAACCCACAGGGCGGGCAAAGAATTTTATCTGGCGCTGCCTTATATGCTGCGAGAGGGAAGAATGGACGGCATGGAGCGGGAAATAACCCAAATCGCAGAAAAGACCGAGGGATTTCTGGTGAGAAATCTGGAAGAACTGGGATATCTGAAAAAATTGGGGCTGCTCTTTAAAGCAGTCACAGACTATTCCGTGTACAGTTTTAATGACCTTGCGGAAGAATTTCTGGAAAATCTACAGGTGAAGAGAACCACGGTTCCGCTGGAATTAAATAGCAGTGAAATCCGGCACAGACGTCATGAAAACAGCGAGATGATTGTATACGGCTTTTATCCCATGATGGTTTCTGCCCAGTGCGTGAAAAAGACCTGCGGCTGCTGCGACCATAAGTCAGGGGAACTACAGATAAAAGACCGGTATGGTCAGCAGTTTACGACAAAATGCTTCTGCGATTTCTGTTATAATGTGATTTACAACAGTGTGCCCACCGGGCTTTTGGAGGAGGCAGAACAGATAAGAGACATGGGATTTTTGGCGCTGCGGATGAATTTCACATCCGAAGGGCCGGAAAGGATGAAAGAATTGTTAAATGCATTTGCGGCGGCTTATCTGGCAGAGGAAAACAAAGGGAAAAAGAAAGACGCGTTTCAAATATCCGGTGTTACGAAAGGACATTTTAAACGTGGAGTGGAGTAGGTGAAAAAGTGCTTAATATCATTATTGAACTTTCAAAATACCTCATACTGATACTGATTGCACTCTATACCTTAGAGAGCTTTACAGTTTTTAAGTATGAGGACGATTACGACAAACGGTATATTTTAAGAAAACAGCTTTTGCTGATTGTATTTATGGATTTTACGGCTTTTCTGGTAATCTTTCTGAAGGAAGAAAAGCTGGAAATAGTGTATCTGTTCGGTGCGCTGTTGTTGTATCTGGTGGTTGTGCAGGGGCTGTACCGGCTATGTTATAAGAAGGCGTCCATCCTTCTTCTAAATCATATGTGTATGCTTTTGTCCATTGGTTTTATTATGCTGGCAAGGCTGTCTCCGGATTCGGCTAAGCGGCAGTTCATCATTGTGGCAGCGGCTACGGTCATTGCCATGATTGTGCCGATTCTCATTAAAAAAATGTATTTTCTGAAGATGTGGACATGGTTTTATGCAGCCGCGGGATTGGGGCTTTTGCTGGTGGTACTGATTTTTGGGGCCAATGTCAACGGGGCAAAAATCAACATCAACCTGGGTTCTTTCGTTTTTCAGCCTTCAGAATTTGTAAAGATTATTTTTGTGTTTTTTGTGGCCAGCAGGCTGTATAAGAAAAGTGCACAGTTTAAAGATCATGTGATTACTACCATTGTGGCGGCGGTACATGTACTGGTGCTGGTGCTATCCAGGGATTTGGGAAGCGCCGTGGTATTTTTCATCACTTATGTGGTGATGCTGTATGTGGCGACTAAAAAGCCTGTATATCTTGTGGCCGGCCTGGGAAGCGGCGCTCTGGCGGCTATAGTTGCCTATTTTCTCTTTTCTCATGTGCAGCAGAGGGTTATAGCCTGGAAAGCGCCCTTTTCTGTGTATGAGAGTTCTGGCTACCAGATTGTTCAAGGTCTGTTTGCCATTGGGGCAGGAGGCTGGTTTGGCATGGGGCTTTGCCAGGGTTCCCCGGAAATGATTCCTTTTGTGAAACAGGACTACATGTTTGCAGCTATCTGCGAGGAGCTGGGCGGCCTGTTTGCCATATGTATGATTCTCATTTGCATGAGTATGTTCCTTTTGGTAGTGAACATTTCTCTGCGCATTAAAAAACGTTTCTATAAACTCATTGCCCTGGGGCTTGGGACAGAATACGCCTTTCAGGTTTTTCTTACCATTGGAGGTGTCAGCAAGTTTATTCCCATGACGGGAATTACCCTTCCCCTGGTCAGCTACGGAGGAAGTTCTGCACTGAGTACCATTATTATGCTGGCCATTATTCAGGGCTTGTATATTTTAAGAGAAGACGAGGACGAGGAACTTGAAAAGCAAAAATAAAAATAAAAAAAGAAAAAAAGCAAAACGGGCCCGGAACAGGGAGTATACCATTATCAGTTATTTTTTTGTAGTGATTTTTCTCTCCCTGATTGGCTATATGGTCTATTTTAATGTGGCAAAGCGGGAGGCGGTTATCAGCAGCCCTTATAATACCCGCCAGAATCAGATGGAAGAGCGGATTTTAAGAGGAAGTATTCTTTCCGCAGACGGACAGGTACTGGCCAGAACAGAGACAGATGAAGCGGGAAACGAGACGAGAGTTTATCCGTATGGAAATATGTTTGCCCATGTGGTGGGATATGACAGTCATGGGAAGAATGGTGTGGAGGCTTTGGCTAACTATTCTCTTATGACTTCACACAGTGACTATATTGATCAGGTGAAAAATGAGATTCTGGAAAACAAGAATCCGGGGGACAATGTGGTGACTACACTGAATACCAAGCTGCAGGAAAGGGCTTACAATGCCCTGGGCGGATATAATGGTGCAGTTGTGGTTATGGATCCTAAAACAGGGGCGGTGCTGGCCTCTGTGAGCAAACCGGACTTTAATCCCAACACTTTAAGCGCAGACTGGGACTATCTGGTCAGCGATTCCAGCAACAGCAGTCTTTTGAACCGGGCTACGCAGGGTGCATATCCGCCGGGCTCCATTTTTAAGGTAGTAGATGCATTGGCATATATGCGGAAAAACGGAACCATTGACAATTTCTCCTATAACTGCACAGGCAGTATTACAGTGGATAACCATACCATTCCCTGCTTTGGCGGGGAAGTGCATGGCAGTGAAGACTTCACAACTGCTTTTGCAGAATCCTGCAATACGGCTTTTACCCAGATAGGATTGGATTTGGGAGGCAGCAATCTGCAGAAGACGGCGGAAGATTTGCTGTTTAATAAGAAATTGCCCATTCCCATTGATTATACCAAGAGCAAATTCGACCTGGGCAGTACACCGGGCAATCCGCTTTTGATGCAGACTTCCATCGGACAGGGGAATACCCTGGTATCTCCTATGCATATGGCGCTGATTACCAGTGCAATAGCTAATGATGGAAAACTGATGCAGCCGTATTACATTGACCGGGTGGAAACAATTAACGGCACAAAGGTAAAAAGTACAAAGCCAACGGTTTATAAGGAACTGATGACAGCAAGCGAAGCAGCTACTCTGAAAAACCTTATGGCAGAGGTGGTGAACCGGGGAACCGGAACTCAGCTTTCCGGGGAGAGTTATTCTGCGGCAGGAAAGACAGGTTCTGCGGAATACTACGGTGCAGACGGAAGCATTAAGACTCACTCCTGGTTTATTGGATTTTCCAATGTGGAAGACCCGGATTTGGTGGTGGCTGTCATTGCAGAAGGCGCAGGAACCGGAAGCTCGGTAGCAGTTCCGGTGGCTCATGAAATTTTTAATGCCTTCTATTATGGCTAAAAACAGGGAAAACTTAACAAAGTCCACAAATTTTACCGCTATAGTTTGTTAAATTTGTTGCACTTGTCCGAAAAAAGAGGTATACTACCAATAAAGAAACACAACGCAGGCACCGTAGGTGCTTTAAGCAGGAGGATTGTGCAAAATGATTGAAGCAACAAGCTGTGGCGGGGTGGTAATATATCGAGGAAAAATACTGACCTTGTACAAGTCCTACAAGCATAAATACGAAGGCTGGGTACTGCCCAAGGGAACCGTAGAGGAAGGCGAAGACTATAAGGATACGGCGCTGAGGGAAGTCAGGGAAGAAGCCGGAGTAAATGCCAATATTATTAAATATGTAGGAAAAAGTCAGTATAGTTTTTGCATACCGGAGGATACTGTAGAAAAGGATGTCTACTGGTATCTGATGTCTGCCGGAAGCTATTACAGCAGGCCTCAGAGGGAAGAGTATTTTGTGGACTCCGGTTTTTACAAATTCCATGAAGCTTACCATCTTTTACGTTTTTCAAATGAAAAGCAGATATTGGAAAAGGCTTATAGTGAATACCTGGATTTGAAAAAAGCAAATCTGTGGGGAAATCGGAAGTATTTCTAATCAGGGCTGTCCCATGAGCGGCACATTCGGGAGTGCATGCTTCGTGCGGCAGCCTTTTTGGCAAAGGTGCAAAAGGAGGAAGAAATATGCTGGAACAGATTGACCTTACAAAGAAAATGACAAAGGAAGCTTATCAGGAAGGCATAGATAGTCTAAAAGAGCGGCTGGCCGGCCTGCAGAGAGAGTGCAGAAGCCTGGGGATTCCGGTCATACTTGTTTTTGAAGGACTGGATGCCTCTGGAAAAGGGGTACAGATTAATCATCTGATTCACCCGTTAGACCCCAGAGGGTTTCAGGTTTTTGCCATTAAGGAGGCAAACGAAGAGGAAAGACTGCACCCCTTTCTCTGGCGATTCTGGACAAAGATTCCGGAGAAGGGAAGAATTGCTATTTTTGATACCAGCTGGTATAGGCGGCTTTCCACAGAACGGTTTGAAAAAAACTTTCCGGAAAAAGAGTTTTTGCATACCTGCGAGGAAATTAATAGTTTTGAGCGAACTCTGACAGACGACGGCAATGTGCTTATCAAGTTTTTTCTCTATATCAGCCAGAAAGAGCAGAGAAAACGGTTTGATAAAATGCTGGGTTCAAAAGAAACCGCCTGGAAGGTCAGCAGGCAGGACGAAAAGAGAAACAGGAATTACCGCAGATATAAAAGTATAAATGAAGAAATGCTGGAAAAGACAGAAACAGCCTGTGCGCCCTGGGTTATTGTGGAGGCAGAGAACCGGAGATTTGCTACTGTAAAGATTTACACAGAGGTTATCCGCCGTCTGGAAGAGGCGGTGCGGGCTAAGAAAAAGGAAGAAGAAAAAAATACAAAGACAGACGATGGAGCGCCAAGTGTGCTGCCGGAATGTTCGTTGGTGTCTTCGGTTTTGAGTAAGGTGGATTTATCTCTTTCTTATACAGAAAAGGAATACAAACAAAAATTGAAAAAACTGCAGAGCCGCATAGAACTTCTTCACAGTGAAATTTATCGCAGGAGGATTCCGGTAGTACTGGGGTTTGAAGGTTGGGATGCGGCTGGGAAAGGCGGAGCCATTAAACGTCTGACAGAACCTATGGACCCCCGAGGGTATGTGGTGAACCCTACGGCTGCTCCCAGTGATTTGGAGAAAAGCCATCACTATCTCTGGCGATTTTGGAGAAATATGCCCAAAGCCGGACATATTGCTATTTTTGACAGAACCTGGTACGGCAGAGTTATGGTAGAGCGAATTGAAGGTTTTTGTACAAAAGAAGAATGGCAGAGGGCTTACCGGGAAATCAACGAAATGGAGGAGTCTTTGGTTCATGGGGGTGCCATTGTGCTGAAATTCTGGCTGCAGATTGACAAGGAAGAACAGAAGCGGCGCTTTGATGCCAGAATGGAAAATCCGAAGAAACAGTGGAAAATTACGGAGGAAGACTGGCGGAACAGGGAAAAATGGGATCTCTATGAGGAGGCCGTCAATGAAATGATTATCCGTACATCTACCTCACAGGCGCCATGGATAATTGTGGAAGGAAATCAAAAATACTATGCCAGAATCAAGGTTCTGGAAACCGTGGCAGAGGCTTTAGAGGAGCGTTTGAAAAAGGAAAAAAAGGAATCGTTATGTTGAATTGGTATAAGAAACTGTATGTTGGTGATAATGCAAGAAAGAAGAAAAAACAGCTGATACGGAAAATCAGTATGGGCGCAGGGGTGGTGGATGTTTATCTCATTACCCTGGCATCCAATCCAAGGAACCAGCTGGATATTTTTTCGGCCAATGAACTGAAGCAAAGAGCCAGAAGAAAACATTGTCCCTTGATTATAGGACTCTGCCGAGGTTATGGGGAAGCCCTGGAGATGACAGAAATGCTGGTGCGAAAAACATACGAACAGACCGGTACAGCCCAGGTGCGGCAGTGGCTGGAACATCAGATTGGAGAGGAGAGCAGCAGGTGACATTATGATTGTGCTACATATCTTACTGGGAATTTTAAAAGCAGTGGGTATCCTTCTGCTGATACTTCTGGGACTGCTTCTGCTGCTCATATTCTCTCTGCTGTTCTGTCCGGTAGGCTATGGGATACAAGGGGAAAAAGATGAGGCAGGATGCAGAGGAACGGCAAAGATATCCTGGCTTTTTCATCTGGTATCTGTGAAGGGAACCTACAGCGGAAGCACCGGGGAAATGCAATGTACGGTGAGACTGTTTGGAATTCCCCTGGAAAAAAGACGGGAGCGCAGGAAAAACAGCAAAAACACTGTTTCTTTTCTCGCAGAAGCATCAAAAGAACAGGTGCAGGAAACAGAACCTAAGCCGGAAACAACAGAGGAGAACAAACAAAAAAAGCAGAAGCACACTCCCCCAAGGGAGTCATGGTTAAAAAAAGCATGGAACTTTCTGAAAAAATTGTGGGAGCTGCCAAGCAGATTTTTCAAAGCACTGAAAAATTTCCGGTTAACATGGAAGAAAATCTGTGCTAAAATGGAATCCATCAAAAAACTTTTGAAATCAGAACAGTTTCAAAATGGAAAGTCACTGCTTTTTGCAGAAGTAAAGAAGTTTCTTCGCCGCATACGTCCCGGCAAAGTGGAGGGACATGTGAAATTTGGACTGGAAGATCCGTGTCTGGCCGGTGAACTTTTGGGCGCGGCGGGCATATTTTACCCTCTTTATGGGAAACACTTTACCATAGAACCTTATTTTGACCGAAATCTTTTCCAGGGAAGAATCGGTATTAAGGGGTGGATTTACGGAATTCACTTTGTGCTTCTGGCATGGAACCTGTTTTGGAGCCGGGATATCCGGTATCTGGTGAAAAAAATAAGAACATATTTTTAAGGAGGAAGCAGACATGGCTGCAGAGAATAATTTTCGGACTACAGTAGAATCTTTGTTTAAGGGAATGGACAGCTTTATTACTACAAAAACAGTGGTAGGAGAAGCGATTACCGTGGGAGATACCATTATTCTGCCTTTGGTGGATGTTTCTTTTGGCGTAGGGGCAGGTGCTTTTGCCGAAGAAAAGAAAAACAACGGCGGCGGCGCTATGGGAGGAAAGATTTCTCCCAGTGCGGTGCTGGTCATTTCCGGCGGTGTGACAAAACTGGTGAATATCAAGAATCAGGACGGTCTTACTAAGGTTTTGGATATGGTGCCGGATTTCCTGAATAAATTTACAGAGGGTAAGAAAGAATCTGAAGTTGTGATTCATACCGAAGAAAAAAAAGAGGAAAAAACAGAAGACAAAGCCCAGGAAACAGGGAAAACAGAATAGAAAGGAAGCGGCTTTGCATATACTAATAGGGAAAAGGCAAAGGAGAGCAGAGCATGAGCCGTGTATGTGGATTGTTTCTGTTTGCATTCGGAATGGGACTGTTTATTGCTTTGATTTTTCCCAAGACGCTCTTCATGGTGGTTGTGGCAGCTTTGTGCCTGCTGATAGGGTACAATCTGTTCTGCAGCTGCCATTTTTAAAACAAACAAAAAACAGACCTTGTCTTTTCGACAAGGTCTGTCAATGTGTCAATCAGTATTAAGCTCTTTCCACTTTACCACTTCTTAAACAGGAAGTACAAACATACATTTTCTTTGCGTTTCCGTTGTCTGTTTTAACTTTTACAGATTTGATGTTGGATTTCCACATTTTGTTTGACCTTCTATGAGAATGGCTCACGCTGATTCCAAAATGAGCACCTTTTTCACAAATTGCGCACTTTGCCATGGTAGCACCTCCTTAAATATATAATAAGTCCGTGTAACAAACTCACAACACTGACTATTTTAGCAGATGATATACACTTTTGCAAGTAAAATTATAAAAAATTTAAATTATTATTTCGTTTTTGGAAAAGATATGGTAGAATACATATTATAAAAAAGTATGGAGGTATCCGTGCATGAATGGATTTGTTGATACAGGATTAGGAAAAATTACGATTGATACCGATGTGATTGCCACTTATGCGGGCAGTGTAGCAGTAGAATGTTTTGGGATTGTAGGTATGGCTGCCGTGAGCATGAAAGACGGACTTGTAAAATTATTAAAAAGA
This sequence comes from Blautia acetica, assembly GCF_038739805.1. Taxonomy (NCBI): domain Bacteria; kingdom Bacillati; phylum Bacillota; class Clostridia; order Lachnospirales; family Lachnospiraceae; genus Blautia; species Blautia acetica. The sequence continues at coordinate 151,014 of NZ_JBBEWO010000002.1, forward strand.
GACAGCCTGAAGCATGGAATCAATGTCACCATTGCCGATAACAAAATTACTCTGGACTTTCATGTGATTGTTGCCTATGGAGTTAGTATTTCAGCCGTTTCTGACAACTTAATCAGCAACGTGAAGTACAAAGTAGAAGAATTTACAGGCCTGACTATAGAGAAAATCAATATCCTCGTAGAAGGCGTAAGAGTAATTGATTAATAAGGAGGAAACTTGTTTTGAATACCAATACCGTTGATGCGAAGATGCTTGGCAGAATGTTCCTTTCCGGGGCCAAAAATCTGGAAGCGAAAAAAGAGTGGATTAATGAATTGAACGTCTTTCCGGTTCCTGATGGAGATACCGGAACCAATATGACTCTGACGATTATGTCAGCAGCCTCCGAAGTGAGCGCGCTGTCTGATTCCAGTATGAAAGCTTTGGCAAAGGCTATTTCTTCCGGTTCTTTAAGAGGTGCAAGAGGAAACTCCGGTGTTATTCTTTCTCAGCTTTTAAGAGGATTTACAAAAGTCATCGAACATTACGATACCGTAGACGCTGTTATTTTTGCCAGAGCGTTTGAAAAAGGTGTGGAGACTGCGTATAAAGCGGTTATGAAGCCAAAAGAAGGAACCATTCTGACTGTGGCAAGAGGGGCGGCAGAAAAAGCCCTGGAAATTGCCGGAGAAAGTGACAGTCTGGAAACCTTCTTTACCGATGTAATTGCAGAGGCAGAGTTGGTGCTTTCCAGAACTCCGGACATGCTTCCCGTGCTGAAGGAAGCAGGCGTAGTGGATTCCGGCGGACAGGGTCTTTTGGAAGTATTGAAGGGCGCTTTTGACGGATATATGGGCAAAGAAATTGACTTAAATTTTGAAAAACCCAAAACAGCCGTGTCAGGCAAGCCGGTTTCTGCAGAAGAAAGCAATATCAAATTCGGATACTGCACAGAGTTTATCATTATGCTGGAAAAGCAGTTTACGGAAAAAGACGAGCACGAGTTTAAAGAATATCTGATGTCTATTGGAGATTCTCTGGTTGTGGTAGCGGACGATGAGATTGTCAAAGTCCATGTACATACCAACGATCCTGGTGAGGCAATCCAGCGGGCTCTGACGTATGGACAGTTATCCAACATGAAGATTGACAATATGCGTCTGGAACATCACGAAAAGGTTATCAAAGAAGCAGAAAAAATGGCTGCACAGCAGGCGGCGGCAGAACCGGAAAAAGAGGTTGGTTTTATTTCCGTATCCGTTGGAGCCGGTATGGGAGAAATCTTTAAAGAACTGGGTGCGGATTACCTGATTGAGGGCGGACAGACCATGAACCCCAGTACCGAAGACGTGCTGCAGGCTATTGAACGGGTCAATGCAAAGAATATTTTCATTTTCCCAAACAATAAGAACATTATTCTGGCAGCAAATCAGGCCAGAGATTTGACTGAGGACAAAAATATCATTGTCATTCCGACCAAGACCATTCCTCAGGGAATTACCGCCTTGATTTCCTATGTACCGGATAAGACGGTAGAACAGAATACAGAGGAAATGATGGAAGCAGTGGGAAATGTAAAGACTGGTCAGATTACTTATGCTGTCCGTGATACAAAGATTGATGACAAGGAAATCCGTCAGGGGGATATTATGGGAATCGGCGATCATGGCCTTCTGGCAGTGGGAACCGGTATTGAAGATATTACTGTAGCGGCCCTGCAGGAAATGACAGATGAAGATTCAGAAATTATCAGTGTATACTATGGACAGGATGTAAGCGAAGAAGATGCAGAACATCTGGCAGAACGTCTGGAAGAGCAGTATCCTGATTTTGATATTGAAATTCATAACGGCGGACAGCCAATTTACTACTATATTCTTTCCGTGGAATAAACTTTTGGAAACCCCTGTAAGAAAACGGGGCTGCGGCACAGAGCGGTGTGTTTCATACCGTGTGTGCCGCAGCCTTTTCCTGTACGGCAAGACAAAGCCGGACAGAACAGAGAGAGAAAAGGCAGTAGGAGCAGAGGAATATGAGAGAGCAGGACAGCATACGAAGCATAAAAGGAATTGGGGAAAAAACAGAAAAGCTTTTCACAAAACTGGGAATTGTCACAGTGGGAGATTTTTTGCGGTATTATCCCAGAGATTATGATGAATATAAAGAACCGGTATCTGTATCAGAGGCAGAAGAGGGAAAGAAAACAGCCGTTCTGGGGCGGATTGCAGGAAGAGTAGGTATGAGCAATACCGGAAAAAGAACTGTAGTGACGGTTTCCCTGCGGGATGAGAGAAGCAGTCTGCAACTAACCTGGTATAATATGCCGTTCCTTAGGAATACTCTGCGGTCAGGGGGACTTTATATTTTTCGTGGAATCGTTGTGAAAAAGGGTGGGCGGCTCACCATGGAACAGCCGGAAATCTTTGGCAGAGAGGATTATGAGGCTATGCTTCATACCCTGTATCCGGTATACAGTCTGACAAAGGGTCTGACGAACAAACTCATGGTCAAGACCATGCATCAGATTCTGGACAGCCGGGAAATTACAGCAGAATATCTGCCGGAGGAATATAGGAATCATTATCAGCTGGCAGAATACAATTATGCCTTGTCCCATACGCATTTTCCAAAAGATAAGAAAGATTTGGTCATAGGGCGCAAAAGGCTGGTTTTTGATGAATTTCTGTTTTTTATTCTGTCTGTTCGCATGATGAAAGAAAAAAATATGGATTCCCGGAATGCCTTTGCCATGAAACCAGTGTGGGAGACTGAAAATGTGATAGAAAATCTGCCATATCCTTTGACCAATGCACAGAAGCGTGTTTGGAACGAGATTGAAACCAATATGACTGGACACACACGGATGTCCAGACTGGTACAGGGAGACGTGGGAAGCGGAAAGACGATCATTGCGTTTCTTTCTATGATACTGACAGCGGCAAACGGGTATCAGGCAGCGCTTATGGTGCCTACGGAAGTGCTGGCCAGACAGCATTATGAGGAGTTGTGTAAACTGCTGGAAAAGCAGGGGATGCCTTTTGAAGCTGTGCTGCTTACAGGTTCTAATACAGCCAGGGAAAAAAGGGAACGATATGAAAAAATTGTATCCGGAACAGCACGTCTTGTTGTAGGAACGCATGCTTTGATTCAGGAAAAGGTTATTTATGAAAATCTGGCCCTTGTAATTACAGATGAACAGCACCGTTTTGGGGTCGGACAGAGAGAGAATTTGTCGAAAAAAGGAACAAAGCCCCATGTACTGGTTATGAGTGCTACGCCCATTCCCAGAACGTTGGCGATTATTCTTTACGGAGACCTGGATATCTCTGTTATGGACGAACTTCCCGCAAAAAGACTTCCCATTAAAAACTGCGTAGTGGATACATCCTATCGGCCAAAAGCATACAGCTTTATTCAAAAACAGGTACAGGAGGGGCGGCAGGTCTATGTTATCTGTCCCATGGTAGAAGAGAGTGAGGGGCTGGAAGCGGAAAATGTACTGGATTACAGCCAGAAATTAAAGGAAGCGCTTCCCGGAAATATTCAGGTGGCTTATCTCCATGGGAGAATGAAAGCAGCAGAAAAAAACAGAATCATGGAACAGTTTGCAGCCAATGAAATCCAGGTGCTGGTATCTACCACGGTTATTGAAGTAGGAGTCAATGTGCCCAATGCTACTGTGATGATGGTGGAAAATGCAGAACGCTTTGGGCTTGCACAGCTTCATCAGCTCCGCGGCCGGGTAGGGCGGGGCGAACACCAGTCCTACTGTATTTTTGTACAGGGAGGACAGGACGCAGAGACGAAGGAGCGATTGGAGATTCTGGTAAAGTCCAATGATGGCTTCTATATTGCAGGGGAAGATTTAAGGCTGAGAGGACCGGGAGACTTGTTTGGAATACGACAAAGCGGTCTTTTGGAATTCCGGCTTGCAGACATCTTTCAGGACGCAGAGATTTTGAAAGAGGCCAGTGAAGCTGCAGGTGCTATTCTGGCACTGGACAGGGATTTGTCTCTTCCGCAGAACGCCCGTCTTAGGGACTGTCTGCAGTCCTATACGAAAAATCGAATAGAAACACCGGGCTTGTGACAAATGGAGGGAGTATACAAAATGAATGAAAAATTGCCAGGAGATACGAATGGTAAAGAAAATTAGATTTTTGATAGTAGGAATAGTAATGTTGTTGGTAATTGTTCTGCTTATCAGGAAACAGCATGAGAGTGAAACAGAATCTCTTTTGGCTTATGCAAAGATTATGGTAGAAGGGCAAGAAATAAAAACAAAGCAATATAATGAGATAAAAACATATCTTCAGTCTTCAGAAGAAAACAGTCAGCATGATTTTTTGGCAGGAGTAACTGCTTATGCACAGGGGGATTATGGAACGGCGGCGAAAGAGTTTATGTCAGCAGCGGAAAGGATTCAAGAACAAGACGATGATTTTATCAAAATATATACATACGTTCTACTGAATGAATCGCTTCAATATGATGAAAGAGAAACAGAAGATTTCGCAGAAAACAGTCAAAAAGCGTTGAATTATATGGCGCAATCAAAAGAGTATAGAAATAATGTTGATTTATGCTGGAGGATTGCATCCATATTTTTGGAAAACCAAGAGAATAACAAGCAAGGTGCCAGACTTTTAGAAGAGTATGTGACAAATGTGAAGGGACTGAAAGCGGAAAGCAAGGTTAGGCTGTATGGAAATATTGGACAATTATATTCGATAGACGGGGATTATTCTGTTGCTTTACAATATTGTTGGCGTGGACTTGAGTTATTGGAATCCTCTCCTCTGATTCCCAATCGTTCCAAATATATGTCAAAATTTTTGGCAGTGCTTGGAGACAATGCTTATGGGTTGGAACAGTATCAAACAGCAATCGAATATTATGAGCAGTCTTTGGAGATTTTCCAAAAGAGAGAGGATGATGATTTGTTGGCGGATGCCAGTCTTGCTTTGGTCAATGAAGGAGCCGCATATCTTGAACTGGGACAGCATAAAAAAGTGCTTTCTGTGTTGGATGAATTGGAGGAACTGATACCTAAAATACCGGAATCCCAGAAAGATGATATCCAAATTCTGTGGGGAAATCTGAGAGCACAGCTGTATATGAATGAGGGCAATCTTGAACAGGCAGAGTATGAACTGGAGGCTGCAAAGGAGTTGCTGAACACAGATGATGTGGAATATTCGTTGAATAAGGATGTGTATTTAGATTATTCCTATGCAAGATTGTATAAGGAACAGGGAAAATTTGATGAAGCATTGGAGTTATATCGGCAGATTGTCACACGTTCAGCAGATGCGGGGCTCGGACTCGAAAAAAATGCTTATTCTGATAGGGCAGATATTTATATGCAGGAAAATAATATGAATGCATATATCGAAACCCGTGAACAATATGTGGAGGTGATTGAACTCAAAAATCAGCAGTAAGGTACGGATTATATGGAATATTCGGAAAAAGTTCATCAGTATTATTCTTTGACGGAACAGCATCAAATCAGAAAAATCATCATTGCAGTTATAAGCGTCATAGGAATTATGATATTAGCGGATATTGTATTTTGGCTGATAAAATGGCGAAAAAAGAGCTATACCGACCCTATGAGCAAATTGCATAACCGTGAGTATTTGACAAGGTGCATGAGAAAAAATAAAAAGAAACTGGCGGGCAAGCCCTTGCCCCTGCTTATGATGGATATTGATTATTTCAAACAGTACAATGATTATTATGGACATGTGCAAGGAGACAATGGGATTAAAGCACTTGCAGAGATTCTGGCGGAATCTGTTCGGAAAAAAGATTTGGTGATACGATACGGCGGGGAAGAGATGCTTGTGATACTTCAGGAAACAACAGCAGACTGTGCCAAGGATATGGCAGAGCGAGTCAGAAAGAATCTGGCAGATAAACATATTTCTCATGAGAAGTCGAAAGTGTCTGACCGCTTGACGGTCAGTATGGGAATATATGCGGTTTATTATAATGGGGAAGATATCTTTGAACTGATAGAAAAAGCAGATGAACTATTATATCAGGCAAAACGAAAAGGGAGAGATTGCTACGTATGTGCCTAAAAAGAGTTTTGAATCATTATAAGTATCCATTCAAACATCTTCAAAATGTTTGAAGAGAGTGGGAGAATTACAATATGGAGATTAAGAAAATACTACAAAACAGAGCACCGCAAGTTGCGATGAAACATCTTATGTCAGATGAAGTTATGGATTTGATTCATAAAAATATGAAACCAAGAGACACTATAATGGCGTATTATCGCTGCGCGATTATGGAAGTTGAGACAAAATTAGGGATAAGAATATTCCGCTGTCTATAGATGCGATTGAGGAAAACATCAATGACATTGCAGGAGTAAGAGTCATATGCTCGTTTTGTGAAGATATTTATATGTTGGCAGATTGTTTGCTCAAGCAGGACGACATTACGTTTATAGAAATGAAAGACTATATTAAAAATCCGAAACCAAACGGATATCGTTCTTTACATTTAATTATTTCGGTGCCGATTTTTCTTAAAGATGAGAAGCGGGATATGAAAGTAGAAGTACAGCTTCGGACAATCGCTATGGATTTTTGGGCAAGTCTGGAGCATAAAATCAGATATAAGAAAAATCTTTCAGATGACTTGCAGAGGGAGTTGGCAGAGGAATTATTGTACTGTGCAAATCAAAGTGCGGAATTGGACCTGAAAATGCAGGGGATTCGAAATAAACTATAAAACATAAAAATGGGAGACTATGGTGTAGAAGGGTGGCTTGACTGCTTTTTCAATGAAAAAACTTGAAAGTTTTTAGCAAAAGAGGTATCATAAACAGGACATTTAAAGTTGCAAGTGACAAAGGAGGAGATAGAAATGTCAGTTAGAAAGACAACCACAAAGGCTGCAGCAGAGGCTGCCGCTGTAAAGACGACTCCAGCGAAGACAGAAGAAACAAAAATCGAAACAGCTGCAAAGAAAGCGCCGGTAAAAAGAGGGGCGGCAAAGAAGGAAGCGGCTGCAAAAAAAGCAACTGCCACAAAGACGAGAACTGCAAAGACAACACCGGCTGCTGCAAAGGAAAGCGTATTTTTACAGTTTGCGGGAAAAGAACTGGATACGGAAATCATCAAGGCAAATGTGAGAAAAGCATGGGTAGCAGAGACAGGTAAAAAAGAAAGTGACATTAAAGACGTACAGATTTATGTAAAACCGGAAGAAAACGCTGCTTACTATGTAGTAAATGGTGAATTCGTAGAAGGTGGAAGAAAAATAGACTTATAAGACAGGCTTTTTTGAAACAGGGAGAGAACTTCTTTTATGATTTGTTGTAAAAGAGGTTCTTTTTTTCTGGACTTCCTGCTGCACTTCTTTCAGAAGCTGCTTTTCGATGGAGAGTACGTCGGGAAAAATAAGAGAAGTGTTGCCCCGGCGAAGTTGTTCGATAACTTCACGGGCGTATTTCAGAAGCTGCCGCTGGGTTTTGTGGGAAATCTGTACAGGGTTTTGGGAGGCGGAATCCATGTATTCCATGGTGATGTAGCGTCTGGTGACCGGACACATATTTTGAATCAGGAAAGCCTTTTCATGTCCCAGCACCTGGCCGAATACAATGGTATTGCACCGCTGGTACCGGGCCAGTTTGCTTTTGTATACTTTTCGGAATTTGGACACCTGGGAAGAAAAAGGAATGAACCAGTAGAGCTCCGGGTGCTGTCTGTCCTGAAAAGCACAGTAGCAGGGGCGGTTGTGGCTCTTTTCTTTTGTGGATTCTTTGTTTTGCATTAGGTATCGGTCGTGAAATTTTTGAAAATACTCGTCTGAAATGAAATAAAAATGATGATTTGTCATAGATTCTCCTAAGATTTGATTGGACTGATATGATTTTGGATATGCTTTAAGAAGGGGCTGTATTTGAGCCTGGTTATCTTTGGGTTGCATACCAGGAAGCAACGGACATTTGAGCCCGGGTATCTTTTCGTTGCATACCGGGAAGCAACAGACATTTGAAAGGGAAACGTATGTTTTTGTATTTCCTATCATACACCCCTGAAAAAGAAATGTCCAGAGGAAAATATTGGAAATTTGCACAAAGAAAAGAGGACCTGTAAAAAGCCCTCTTTTCCGTGAAAGCAGGAATGGTTCTTTTAGAACTGCTGTGTAGAGCCGCTTCCGCTCATCTGTCTTTCCTGTGCTTCAATCATTTTTTTGACCATATAACCGCCTACGGAACCGTTCTGTTTGGAAGTCAGGTTTCCGTTGTATCCGTCTGTAAGAGGTACACCTAATTCGTTGGCTACTTCATATTTAAAACGGTTTAAGGCTCCTTTTGCTTCTGGTACAGCTGCTCTGTTTGAAGAAGAATTGTTGTTAGACATTTTTTGTTCCTCCTTTGAAATATGATTTTGTGTTACAATGCTATTATGTGAATTTGAAAAGATTTTAGCCTAGAAGTTCTTTCAAGTTTTGACAAATTTTGTGAATTGTATTACAATATGAAATCGAGTTTCATAATCAGAGCATTTATGAGGTGAAAGCATCAGACTTTTTGTAAAAAGTGTATAAATGGACAAAAAATAATTGCAAAAACTTGGTGTTTTTGCTATAATGACTCTGGACTACAATACCAGGTGGTACAGAACCCGGCATTGTTGCTATTATAAAAAATAAGGATTGATGTAGATGAACGTTGGAATTATAGCACATAACAGTAAGAAAGCCCTGATTGAGGATTTTTGTATTGCCTATAAAAATATACTGGCAAAACATGAAATCTATGCTACGGGAACCACAGGAAGGCGTATCGAAGAAGCTGCAAATCTTCGGGTTCACAAATTCCTTCCGGGAAGCATGGGCGGAGATAAGCAGTTTACGGAAATGATTGAGCGCGGCGATATTGATATGGTAATCTTTTTCTACAATCCGGCTATGATAGATGCAAAAGAGCCGGACGTGTATCAGATTTCCAGATGCTGCGACCAGTACAACATTCCCATTGCGACCAATATTGCAACCGCAGAGTCCCTGATTCTGGGACTGGACCAGGGCGATTTGGATTATCGCCTGAATCGTTAAATGTGATACTTTGAAAAAAGGACAGAAGATATGAGAGTAATTGCAGGCAGTGCAAAAAGTATGCCGCTTAAAACCATTCCGGGGCTGGAGACCCGCCCCACCACAGACCGTATTAAAGAGACGCTGTTTAATATGCTGCAGCCCTATCTTTGCCAGTGCAGATTTCTGGATATTTTTGCAGGCAGCGGGGGCATTGGGATTGAAGCTTTAAGCAGAGGGGCAGACTTTTGTGCCTTTATTGAAAAAAACAGAAGAGCAGCCGCTGTTATAGAGGAGAATCTGAAATTTACCAGACTTGCGTCCAAAGCCCAGGTATACAGCCAGGACGTTTTTGGTGTTCTGTCTTCTCTGCAGGAGGCAGAGCCTTTTGACTGTATTTTTATGGACCCTCCTTATGACAGGGAACTGGAGAAGCAGGTACTGGAGCAGCTGCGCGGGGCAGCCTGTGTGGATGAGAACACACGGATTATTGTGGAAGCTTCTCTTTCTACAAAATTCGATTATCTGGAAGAGTACGGATTTTTCACGGAAAAAGTGAAACAGTATAAGACAAATCAGCATGTTTTCATAAGAAAGGCACCAAAATGACAAGAGCAATTTATCCGGGAAGCTTTGACCCGGCGACCTATGGACATTTAGATATTATAAAAAGGGCGGCAGAGCTTTTCGACGAGGTAATTGTGGCAGTTTTGAATAATTCTGCAAAAAGTCCGTTGTTTTCTGTTGCGGAACGTGTTAATATATTAGAGTATATAACAAAAGACATACCAAATGTAAAGGTGCAGTCTTTCGACGGTTTGTCCGTGAATTTTGCACGGAGCTGCGAAGCAAAGGTTATTATCCGCGGTCTGCGGGCAATTACAGATTTTGAATATGAACTGCAGATGGCGCAGACAAACCGGGTACTGGCAATGGATATCGACACCATGTTTTTGACTACCAGTCTCCAGTATGCCTATTTAAGTTCCACCACGGTAAAGGAAGCAGCTTCTTTTGGGGCGGATATTTCCAAATTTGTGCCGGAATATGTGGTGCAGAGGGTGGAAGAAAAATACAGAAACAGACATTCGGAAAAAACAGAATGAGATACGATAAGGAGAATTAAGAAATGAGCAGCAGAATTGAACAGATTATTGAAGAAATTGAAGAATATGTAGAGAGTTGTAAATATCAGCCTTTATCCACAACGAAAATCATTGTGAATAAAGAAGAAATCGAAGAACTTTTAAGAGAACTGCGTCTGAAAACTCCTGATGAAATTAAACGATACCAGAAAATCATCAGCAACAAGGATGCAATTCTGCAGGACGCCCAGGCAAAGGCAGATAATATCATTGAAGATACCAAGAAACAGGTACAGGAAATGGTAAAAGAATCTGAAGTCATGCAGCAGGCGTATGCACAGGCCAATGAGACTGTAAACAGTGCAAACCAGCAGGCACAGGCTATCATTGATGCAGCAACCAATGACGCAAACAATCTGCGTCTCAGCGCAGTTTCCTATACGGATGAAATGATGGCAAATATGGGACAGATTGCTTCTTCTATGTTAGAGGATGCGGCTGCTAAGTACAATGAATTTGTCCGTACCCTGCAGGCTTCTGTAGATGTTATCAAACAGAACCGTGCAGAGCTTTCTCCGCAGCTTACACAGGGCGGCAGTGCGCCTGTACAGGAAGAGGCTGCAGCACCGTCCCCTGCACAGGCGGATTCCTATGAACCGGATGATTACGATGATGATTTAGACGATGACTTTGACGACTTCGACTAAGAAAAAGGTCAGAGCCAGAGTAATGGTAAGACAGCAAAGCTTTCCTTTCAGATAAGGGATAAGAGACAAATCTGTATCGGCCAGCATGGATTTTGTCTGGGCTGCTACGCATAGACCGCCAAATGAAGTAAAGGATACGGTGAGAATGTAGAGCAGGGAAAAGGGCAGCCGGCTTTGGGAAAGAGCAGAAAGCCCGGTGGTGATTTCCATAAGTCCCAGTACCGGATAACGGATACAGGGAACTGCTGGAAGCCATGTCTTCAGGAAACTTTGTAAAACTGAAAACAAAATCATATATCCTCCCAGCTTGGTGATGGATAGGAATGCATTTAAGATAGAGGCATCCAGGGCTTCTCCCAGAGACAGGGAGGCGGATGTCTCTTTTTTTAAGTTTTCCCGGAAAGGTGCAGAAACAGCCGGGGTTTCCGGTACAGACTGTCGCCTGCGGGAAGGGCGAAACATCAGGGAACACAGAAAAGAGGACAGGTAAATCACCAGATAAGTCCATCCGGTCACGTCTTCCCTTCCGAGAATTTCCACACAGAGATAGGCAGAGAGAAAGGAGGGGCCCGGATGACAGGAAAAGGTCAGCAGATAATCAGCCTCCTGTCTGGTAATACGCTGGCCTCGGTACAAATCAGCCGTGACTTTGGCTCCCATGGGATAACCGCAGAAAATCCCCATAAAGAGGGCGTAAGTTCCCTGGGGAGAAAGTCCGAATGCCCTGCGCCAGAAAGAAGCGCCCCGGCCAAAGAGTTTCTCCAAAACCTCCAGGTGCACAAACAGAGAGGACAGGATAAGAAAGGGCAGCATGGAGGGCAGGAGTGTGAAGAACCACAACATCAGCCCGGTCTTTGCCCCCAGAAGGGACTGCCTGGGAAAGAACAGGAGCAGACAGAAAAAAAGAATAAAAGGAAGAAAAGAAAAGGCACGTTTCATAAAAATCCCCCGAAAAAGTTGGGATGCTTCTTTGTCTTACTATATGAACCAGAAAATCCGGCTATGTCCGAAATGGGAATGGGACTTGCTATTTGTCCCAGAATGTGTAAAAATGAATCATAGAAAAACAGCAGGAGGTAACAGAAATGGCAGTTTTAGAAAATTTAGAGCCAAAGAGAGTTTTTTATTATTTTGAGGAACTGACAAAAATTCCTCATGGTTCGGGAAATACAAAGGAAATCAGTGATTATCTGGTGGAATTTGCGAAAAAGCGGGGACTTCGCTATATACAGGACGAAAGCAACAATGTGGTAATTTTTAAGGACGCGTCAGAAGGTTATGAAAAAGCGCCTGTGGTTATGCTGCAGGGACATATGGACATGGTATGTGAGAAAAAACTGGAAAGCAGTCATGATTTTGCCAAAGATGCGCTGCGGCTGGGAATTGACGGCGATTTTATCTATGCCAAAGATACTACTTTAGGAGGGGATGATGGTATTGCCGTGGCCTATGTCCTGGCAATTTTAGAGGATGACACACTGCAGCACCCGGCTCTGGAAGTAGTGATTACTGTGGATGAGGAAATCGGACTTTTAGGCGCGGCAGCGCTGGATACTGCGCCTCTTAAGGCAAAGTATCTGCTGAATCTGGATTCGGAGGAGGAAGGATATCTGTGGGCCGGCTGTGCAGGCGGCATGACAGCAGTATCCAAACTTCCCGTACGGTATCAGGAGTATACAAATGAGAAGTGGAAGGTTACCGTATCCGGTTTAAAAGGCGGGCACTCCGGTGCGGAAATTGATAAAAACCGGGCAAATGCAACCATTCTTCTGGCCAGATTTCTTCATGAGGCAGAAGGCGGGGCAGAGTATGCCCTGGCGGAACTTACAGGCGGACAGAAAGACAATGCTATTCCCCGGAAGGCAGAGGCGCTGGTATTGGCGGATGCAGAAGACGGAAAAGCGCTGGGTGCTTATGCGGAAACCTTTACGGAAACACTCCGCAGAGAATACACCGGAAGTGACGAAGGTATTACGGTAACCGTGGAAGCTCTGGGTGAAGGCACAGAGCCGGTTCTGCACCCGGTGAGTCAGGAAAAGGTGCTGTTCTTTCTGCTGCATTATCCAAACGGTATCCAGAAAATGTGCGGTTTTATCGAGGATTTGGTAGAAACCTCCTGTAATTTGGGAATCACCAGTCTGACACCGGAAGCGTTGTGCGGAACTGCCAGTGTGCGCAGCTCCGTGGGAAGCGCAAAACAGGCTCTGGCAGATAAAATTGCATATCTTACAGAATTTCTGGGCGGCAGCTTTGATATCGAAGGAGATTATCCGGCCTGGGAATACCGTCAGGATTCCAGCCTGCGTCCTGTTATGACAGAGGTATTCAGGGAAATGTATGGAAAAGAGCCGGAGGTCAAGGTTATTCATGCAGGCTTAGAGTGTGGTCTCTTTTATGAAAAAATTCCGGGTCTGGACTGCGTGTCTTTGGGACCTGATATGCAGAACATTCACACCACAGAAGAGAAGCTGTCCATTTCCTCAGTGGAAAGGGTCTGGAAGTATCTTCTGGAAGTATTAAAAAGAATAAGGGCTTAAAAAGTCATAAATTCCTCCGTAGGCACATAGAATGATATGTAAGGTAAAACTGTGGGCAGACGGAGGAATTTTTGTGCGAAAATGGCTGCTGGGGCTGTGCCTGCTTTTGTTTCTGGACACGCAGACGGCAGGGCATCTGAGAGAAAAAACGTCTTTGCAGGATTTGAGAGACAGAGGGATTCCTACGAGAATGTTGGAGCGGCTGGAAATTCCGGCAGAAGAAATCAGGCTCTATGGTATTTTCTGGGAAGATTTGCAGTATTTTCCCGCAGCCGGGCGAAAAGAGGTGCAGGGACAGCAGTTTTTCTTTGAAAATTCCTGGCATGCCAGGCGGACATTTCAGGGAGAACGGCTGCACGAAGGCTGTGATATTTTCGGCAGAGAGGAAAAAAGCGGATATTATCCCATTCTCAGTATGACTGACGGAATCGTGGAAAAGGTGGGATGGTTGCCTCTGGGCGGATACAGAATCGGCATCCGAAGTCCCGGAGGCGGTTATTTCTACTACGCTCATCTGTCTTCTTATGCGCGGGAATTTCAGACAGGGGAGCAGATAAAGGCGGGAGAAGTCCTGGGGTTTCTGGGTGATACGGGATACGGGGAAGAAGGAACTGCAGGAAAATTTGTACCGCATTTGCACCTGGGTATTTATGTGCGGACACAGACAGAGGAAGACCATGCGTTGAATCCATATCCGGTGCTGCAGTTTTTACAGAAAAGGCAGAAAAATTTTTTCTATTAAAAAGAAAAAAAATATGCTATACTTTATGGATATAGTTAAGGAGTAATGTTTTATGGAAATACGTTTATGGCGCGAACTGCTGATTCCTTATGAGCTTGCAGTGAAGGAACTGGTCATGAAATTTAATCAGCTGAAAAAAGAACACAAAGAAAAAGACCTGTATTCCCCTATTGAGCAGGTGACCGGACGGGTAAAGTCCATTAACAGCATTCTGGAGAAAATGCAGAAAAAAAACATTTCCTGGGATGAATTGGAGGAAAAGGTGGAGGATATTGCAGGCGTCCGTATTATCTGCCAGTTTTATGAGGATATTGAGAAGGTAGCTGAATTAATCCGCAGGCGCAGTGATATGCAGGTGCTGGAGGAAAAAGATTATGTGACTCACATGAAAGAAAGCGGCTATCGCAGTTACCATATGATTATCCTCTACGCCACAGAAACTTTAAACGGACGTAAGGAAATCCGGGCAGAAATCCAGATAAGAACACTGGCCATGAATTTCTGGGCCACCATTGAGCACTCTTTGCAGTACAAATACAAGGGCAATATGCCGCCTCATCTGGCGAAGAGGCTGAGCCGGGCTGCAGATTCCATTCTGCAGCTGGATGCGGAAATGTCTTCCGTGCGAAACGAGGTTATGGACGCCCAGAATTCCATGCTGCACCAGTCCAATCTGGTGGCGGATATTCTGAATAACATAGAAAATCTGTACCACTATTCGAATCAGCGGGAAGTGGCGAAAATACAGGATGAATTTTACCGGATTTACAAAAACGGAGAGCTGGAGCAGCTGGAGCGGTTCCACAGGGAGCTGGATATTCTGGCGGAAGGGTACCGGGCTCAGGCGCTTACATACGAGGAAATAGAGGAAATGCAATAAAATGATAAAGTTGCCGAAAGATTACGAAGAAGAAATGCGAGGCCTTTTGGGGCAGGAATTTGAGGCGTATCTGAAGACTTATGAACAGCCTCTCAGGCAGGGAATGCGAGTGAACACTTATAAGCTGACAAAGGAAAAGTGGGAGAGTATGACTCCTTTTGGAAAGGAGCAGGTACCCTGGATAGAGAACGGATACTACATAGACAGGGAGAGCAGTCAGCCGCCCTCCCGCCATCCTTATTACTTTGCAGGGCTTTACTATCTGCAGGAGCCCAGCGCCATGACACCGGCCAGCCGTCTACCCGTAGAAGCTGGGGACTATGTGCTGGATTTGTGTGCCGCGCCGGGGGGAAAGGCCACGGAACTGGGAGCGAAGCTGAAGGGAACAGGATTTTTGCTTGCCAATGATATCAGCAACAGCCGTGCCAAGGCGCTGCTTAAAAATCTGGAACTGGCAGGAATTCCGAATATTTACGTTACCAGCGAAGACCCGGAAAAGCTTACCAGGCAGTTTCCGGAATTTTTTCACAAGATTTTAATTGATGCCCCCTGTTCTGGGGAAGGCATGTTTCATAAAGAGCCTAAAATGGCAGAATACTGGGAGGAAAAACCGCCCGCTTACTATGCTGAGATTCAGAAGAAACTTCTGGAGCAGGGGGCCCAAATGCTGCGTCCCGGCGGTATGCTGCTGTATTCCACCTGTACATTTTCCAAAAAGGAAAATGAGGAAGTGATTGCCCATCTTTTGAGCAGAAGAGAGGATATGGAGGTGGTTACTCCGGTATGGTATGAAGGCTTTGTCCATGGATTTCCTCTGGAAGAGGTTTCGGAGGAAGTGAATCGGCAGTTGGCTTCCTGTATCCGTATTTTTCCTCATAGAATGCCGGGAGAAGGACATTTTGCTGCGCTTTTGCGGAAAAAAGGACTCAAAGAGGAGGACAGGAATGGTGCAAAGGCAGCAGGTGAGAAGAAAAAAACAGACTTGCCTGCCTGTGTGGAGGAATTTTTAAAACTGGTATCTCTGGATTTTAACAAGGGCCGTTTTCAGATAGAAAAAGACCGGCTGTATTTCCTGCCAGAAGAGGTGCAGATGCCCAGACTTCGCTATCTGCGCACCGGGCTGTATCTGGGGGATATCAAGAAAAATCGTTTTGAACCCAGCCAGGCTCTGGCTATGGCTCTCTCTCCGGAAACCTTTGCTTCCTGCATTTGGCTTTCCGGAGACGATGTACGTACTGTAAAGTATTTAAAGGGAGAGACCATAGAAGTATCCGAGCAGGAGCCGGCACAGGCAAAAGGCTGGCAGTTAGTGTGTGTGGACGGCTTTCCGCTGGGCTTTGGCAAGCTGGACAGGGGCATTTTGAAGAACAAGTATTATGCAGGTTGGAGATTACAGTAATGGGAAAAATAAGACTGGATAAATATCTGGCAGATATGGGTCTTGGCACCCGCTCCCAGGTAAAGCAGCAAATTCGCAAGGGAAGCGTGACGGTAAACGGGGAAATTGTAAAGACTCCGGACTATAAAATTGACATCGAAGAAGACCGGGTGGCGGCCGGCGGTAAGTGTCTGGCTTATGAAACGTTTTCTTACTATATGCTGCACAAACCTCAGGGCGTGGTGTCTGCCACAGAGGATAAGCGGGACAAAACCGTGCTGGATTTGCTTGTCTCCAAAAAACGGAAGGATTTGTTTCCGGTAGGGCGGCTGGATAAGGATACGGAAGGTTTACTGCTGATTACCAACGACGGGGAACTGGCTCACAATCTGCTGGCGCCGAAAAAACATGTAGATAAAACCTATTTGGTAAAGCTGCGGTATTCGGTGTCTGAAGAAGAATTAAAACAGCTGGAAAGCGGCGTGGATATTGGAGAAAAAGAGAAAACTCTGCCTGCCGCAGCTAACTGGTATCAGGGAGAAAAAGACCAGGTACTGCTGACCATCCGGGAGGGGAAATTTCATCAGGTGAAACGAATGTTTCAGGCTGTGGACAATGAAGTGGTGTATTTGAAGCGGCTGTCCATGGGCAGCCTGCAGTTGGACGAAAAGCTGCAGCCGGGAGAGTACCGGGAATTAACTCAGGAAGAAATAGAGAGGTTGAAGGAACATGCTTGAGAACATAAAGGCCGTTATTTTTGATTTGGACGGCACACTGGTGGATTCCATGTGGATGTGGAAGTCCATTGACATGGAATATCTGGCGGCAAAAAAAGTTTCCATACCGGAAGATTTAGAGGCTTTTCAGGATGAACTGGAAGGCATGGGATTTACAGAAACTGCAAAGTTTTTCAAAGAGCGGTTTCAGATAGAAGATTCCCTGGAAGAAATTAAGGAGACCTGGCTTTTGATGTCCAGGGAAAAATATTGTCATGAGGTTCCCCTAAAACCGGGGGCTCTGGAATTTCTGAAAGAATTAAAGAAGCGGAAAATTTCTGTGGGAATCAGTTCCAGCAACAGCCGGGAACTGATTGCAGAGGTTTTAAAAGCACATAATATAGAAGCGTATTTCGACTGTATTACCACCTGCTGCGAGGTGCCAAAGAGCAAGCCTGCGCCGGATGTATACCTGAAAACTGCTCAGGGATTGGGAGCAGCGCCTGAAGACTGTCTGGTGTTTGAAGATGTTCCCATGGGAATCCTGGCCGGAAAGCGGGCGGGCATGAAAGTCTGTGCCATAGAAGACGCTTACAGTAAAAAGCAGGAGAGACAGAAGCGGGAACTGGCGGACTGGTATGTGCAGGATTATCTGGAAGTTCTGGAAAATGAAGCACAAAAAGGAGCGTGTGTATGAGCAGAGAATTTTTGCCTGTCACCAGAGCGGAAATGGAAGAGAGAGGCATCTGGCAGCCGGATTTTGTCTATATCAGCGGAGACGCTTATGTAGACCATCCCTCCTTTGGAGCGGCCATTATTACCCGTCTTCTGGAGAGCCGGGGGTATTCCGTAGGTATTATTTCCCAGCCCGACTGGCGGAAAAAAGAGAGCATTTCCGTTTTTGGAGAGCCCAGGCTGGCCTTTCTGGTTTCTGCAGGAAATATGGATTCTATGGTGAACCACTATACCGTGGCGAAAAAGCACCGAAGGCAGGATTCCTATTCTCCGGGCGGACAGATGGGGCTGCGCCCGGACCGGGCGGTGACGGTTTACGGCAATCTGATTCGTCAGACGTATAAGGACACGCCGGTGATTCTGGGGGGCATTGAGGCTTCTCTTCGCAGACTGGCCCATTACGATTACTGGTCAGACAGCATGAAACGTTCTGTGCTTATGGATTCCGGAGCGGATTTGATTTCTTACGGTATGGGAGAACACAGTATTCTGGAAATTGCCGAGGCTCTGGATAAGGGAATTCCTGTAAGTTCTATTACTTTTGTGCCGGGGACGGTGTATAAGGCAAAAAAAGCGCCGGAGGGGATTTTGCTGCCCTCTTTTGAAGCGTTATCTGCAAAAAAAGAAGCCTATGCCGGGAGTTTTCGGATTCAGTATGAGAATACAGACCCCTTTACCGGAAAGGTGATGGCAGAATCCTATGGAACGAAAGGGTTTGTGGTACAGAATCCCCCTGCAAAACCATTGACACAGAAGGAAATGGATGAGGTCTATGAGTTGCCGTATATGGGAACATATCATCCCATGTATGAAAAGCAGGGGAAAATTCCGGCTATTGAAGAGATTCAGTTCAGTATCACCAGCAACCGGGGCTGCTTTGGCGGCTGTAATTTCTGCGCTCTGGCTTTTCATCAGGGAAGGATTGTCCAGACCAGAAGTCACGGGTCCATTTTGCGGGAAGCCGAAAGTTATAGAGAGAAGCCGGACTTTAAGGGGTATATTCACGATGTGGGCGGCCCTACAGCAGATTTTCGTCACCCTTCCTGCAAAAAGCAGATGACAAAGGGGATTTGTACCAACCGGCAGTGTCTGTTTCCAAAGCCCTGCAAAAATCTGGAGGCAGACCACAGGGATTACCTGGAACTTCTTCGGAAGCTGCGCCATCTGCCGGGAATTAAGAAAGTGTTTATCCGCTCCGGTATTCGCTTCGACTATGTCAATGCAGATCCTTCGCCGGAATTTTTAAACGAACTGGCTGCTTATCATGTCAGCGGACAGTTAAGAGTAGCGCCGGAACATGTATCCGACCAGGTGTTGTACTATATGGGAAAACCGGAACATAAGGTGTACGAAGAGTTTCTGAAAAAATTCCAGCGGGCCAATGAGAAATCCGGGAAAAGACAGTTTGTAGTGCCGTATCTCATGTCCTCTCATCCGGGCTGTACCATAAAGGAGGCTGTGAAGCTGGCAGAGTATGTGCGGGATATGGGCTTTATGCCGGAGCAGGTGCAGGATTTCTATCCCACACCGTCTACCATGTCTACCTGTATGTATTACACCGGGCTGGACCCCAGAACCGGGGAAAAGGTCTATGTACCGAAAAGCGCCAGGGAAAAGGCCATGCAGAGAGCCCTTCTCCAGTACAAAAATCCGGAAAACTATGAACTGGTAAAAGAAGCCCTTTTAAAGAGCGGCAGAAGCGATTTGATTGGTTTTGATAAAAAATGTCTGATTCGGCCAAGAGGCGGAAAAGGCAAACCGGAGAAAGAACATGTCCGGGATTTTCAGAAGAAACAGGTAAACAGCAGGGAAAACGGCAGAAAGAAAAAATCCATACGAAATGTGCATAAGAAAAAATCAGGTGGAAGGTGAGAAAATGGAAACAGGAAAAACCATTGCGGTGGTGACCGGAGCCTCTTGTGGCATGGGAACGGAATTTGTCCGGCAGATAGGAGAACAGAAGCCTTTCATAGAAGAAGTGTGGGCAATAGCCAGAAATCGGGAAGCACTGGAGAAACTGCAAAGAGAGGTTTCCAAGGTGAGGGTTTTTGCATTGGATATTACCAGTCCAAAGGATTTAGATACTTTGGCAGCAGCTCTGAGACAGGAACGTCCCAGGATAGCCTGGCTGGTGTGCAGCGCCGGAGCAGGAGTGCAGAAAACCGTGGAAGAAACCGGTTTGTCTGATTTGCAAAACATGATTGAGTTAAACTGCACGGCGCTTACTGCGGTGACAAAACTCTGTCTTCCCTACTGCAAAAAGGGGCACCTTCTTTTACTGGCCAGCGGCGCGGCTTTTGTGCCGCAGCCGGGTTTTGCGGTTTATGCGGCTTCAAAAGCTTATGTACTCAGCTTTGCCAGGGCTCTGAACGTGGAACTAAAGAGAAGCGCCAGAGTAACGGCAGTGTGTTCCGGACCGGTGGATACGCCGTTTCTGGATAAGATGGGCGGAAAAGAGCAGATGCCTGCATACAAGAAACCCTTTATTGCTTCTGCAAAAAAGGTGGTAAAAAAAGCTTTAAAGGATGCTGAAAGAGGCAGAGAACTTTCCGTGTACGGCATTTCCATGAAGGTTACCAGAATTTTCTGCAAAATAGTTCCGCACAGGATGATTATGAGGTGTATGTATGGAGACAAAAGAGGAGCATAGAAAACATGAGTAAAACAAAACAGAAAATACAGAAGGGCGATTACGGTTATATCAAAAGCCAGCAGAAAAAGAGGACCCTGTATACGATACTGGCGCTTCTTGCCCCCCTTCTGGTATTTTTTACAGGTTTATATATTCACAGAACGAGAAATACCGTTTTTACTGTTGTAGCTGTAGTTGCCTGTCTTCCTGCGTGCAAATTTGCTGTGGGCATGATTATGATGTATATGCAGAAGCCCATGAAACGGGAAGACTACGAACAGATAGAAAAGCATAAAAAGGGACTGACCTGTTCCTATGAACTGGTGATTTCCGCCTATGAGAAACAGTCTTTCGTGGATTCCATTGCTGTGTGCGGCAATACGGTTGTGGGATACACCAGCAGAGCAAAGACGGATACGGCTTTTACAGAAAAACATATACAGGACATTCTGCGGCAGAACGGTTTTTATGTCAGCGTGAAAATTTTCACCAGACTTGGGGATTACACGTCCCGTCTGGATTCCATGTGGGAACACAGGGAATCGCTGGAAAAAGACATAAAATTCCGTCCGGACCCGGCAGAACCCAATCTGACGAGAAACGGGAAAATCATGCGGGTGATTCACGCAATTTCCCTGTAGGAGAAAGTATGAAGCAGTTAATCATAAAAGAAATGGAAAGCGGACAGAGGCTGGATAAATTTCTGGGTAAGTATTTAAAGGAAGCTCCAAAAAGTTTTATTTATAAAATGCTCCGCAAGAAAAATATTACCTTAAACGGAAAGAAGGCAGACGGAAGCGAAAAACTGAAAACAGAAGATGTGGTGAAGCTGTTTTTTTCCGAGGAAACGCTGGAAAAATTTTGCGGACAGGTAAAACAGGGAGAAAAAACGGCTTTGGATATTGTTTATGAAGATGAACAGGTACTTTTTGTGAACAAGCCGGCGGGTATGCTGTCTCAGAAAGCAGAAAAGGAGGATGTTTCTCTGGTGGAATATCTCACCGGATATCTGCTGGAGACGGGAAGCCTTACCAAAGAGGATTTGCGGACTTTCCGTCCCGGTGTGTGCAACCGTCTGGACAGAAATACCAGCGGTCTGGTGGCGGCCGGGAAAACCGTACAGGGTCTGCAGGAATTGTCCCGGTGTTTTCAGGAGAGAAGTATGCACAAATATTATCTGACTCTGGTAAAAGGAGAAATCCGGGAAGCAGCCCATATTAAGGGGTATCTGTGGAAAGATGAGAAGCGGAACAAAGTGACCCTGTGCAGCCGGAAAAGAGAGGGAAGTCTGCCCATTGAGACAAAATACGAGCCGCTGGCTGTGGGGGATAATGGGGATACGCTTTTGAAGGTGCAGCTTTTAACCGGACGTTCCCACCAAATCCGAAGCCATCTGGCAGGTACGGGGCATCCGGTTATCGGAGACTTTAAATACGGGGACGCCAGGGTGAATGAGAAGTATTGCCAAAAATATGGGGTGCAGTATCAGCTTTTGCATGCCTGGAAGCTGGAATTTCCAAAGTCCGAAAAGAGATTGGAAAATCTGGCGGGAAAAGAAGTGACGGCACCGGTACCCGACTTGTTTCAGCAGGTGCTAAAAGGGATAAACATAAGGGAGATGAAGCTATGAGCAAACCATTTAAGAAAAAATCTTTGTGGAAGGAACTGTGGGAGTATGTGAAAATGATACTTTTTGTTGTCATTGTGGTTTTGGTGGTGGACAATTTCCTGCTGATTAATGCGGTGATTCCCTCAGAATCCATGGAGAACACCATTATGACCGGGGACCGGATTTTCGGAAACCGTCTGGCCTATTTGTTTGACGATCCGGAGAGATTTGATATTGTAATCTTTAAGTATCCGGATGATGAAAGTCAGAGATTTATCAAAAGGGTTATCGGTCTGCCAGGGGAAACCGTGGAAATCCGGGAAGGAAAGGTGTATATCAATGGTTCGGATACGCCTTTGGATGACAGCTTTACCCCTGAAACCCCTGTGGGAAACTTTGGACCATACACTGTACCGGAGGGTTGTTATTTCATGCTGGGGGACAACCGGAATAATTCCAGGGATTCCCGTATGTGGGACAATCCCTATGTGAAGAAAGAAAAGATATTGGGAAAGGCAGTGCTGCGGTATTTTCCGGGCATTGAGGTTCTGAAATAGAAAGGCGGCATTATGGCTACATGGAGTTCCAGAGGGCTTCGCGGCTCTACCTTAGAGGAATTGATTAACCGAACCTGTCAGCAGTACAGGGAGAAAAAGCTGGCGCTGATTCAGAAAGTGCCCACCCCCATTACGCCGGTGCGCATTGACCAGAACAGCCGTCACATTACCCTGGCCTATTTTGACCAGAAAAGTACGGTGGACTATATTGGGGCTGTCCAGGGAATTCCAGTGTGTTTTGACGCAAAGGAGTGCTGCACAGATAATTTTCCCCTGCAGAATATTCATGCTCATCAGGTGGAGTTTATGAAAGACTTTGAGAAGCAGCAGGGGATTGCTTTTTTGATTCTCTATTTTTCTCACAGAGATGAAATCTATTACATGCCTTTTCAAGAGATGTATGCCTTTTGGGAACGGGGGCAGAATGGGGGAAGGAAACACTTCAAATACAGCGAACTTTCGCCCCGGTGGTTTCTGCAGAGGACAGGCAGTATTATGGTTCCTTTTTTGGAGGGAATACAGAAAGATTTGGAGAGCAGATAAAGGGTAAAATAAATAAAAAGAAGAATTGACACTCTCAAGACTTTATGTTAGAATTTCCTAAAAAGTGAATTTTTTAACAAAGAGGAATTTGGTGGTTGTGCATAAAAGCAGAGAAAGGGGTGGACACATGAAGGGCAGAAAACAGGTACTGACGTGGACATTTCTTTCTGTGTTTCTGTTGGCACAGACCACCATTTTTTGTATACAGGACAGTGCGGTACAGCCGAAAGAGCAGGAAAGCGCAGAAGAAGGATTGGAACGACGGACGAGACCTGTAGGACATGCTCTGGTACATCGAGATGTAAAACATCTCCTCTACGGAGTGAAAAAAGGGAAAGCTACGTTTGGGCAGCAGGCTGTATGGCAGCAAGCGGGGGGACGGAAGAAGCCAGAGGAGGTCTGCAGCTATAGTAAGCAGAACTGCGGATGGATTCGGCCAAGGGAAACCAGCACTATACGGAGCGCTTTAAGAGCGCCGCCTTTTTTGCAGCACAGCGAAAAGGGCAGGGCATAAAAAGAAAAAGGAGCGCATGAGAAAAATGAAAAATACGCATAGAGACAAAATTGTAGTAGTAGGTGCAGGGAATGTAGGTGAGGCCATTGCCTACACCCTGATGGTAAGAGCACAGGCCAACGACATTGTACTGATTGATGTCAATGAAGACCGGGCAAAAGGAGCGGCCATTGACATTGCCCATGGAACCAGTTTCCACAAGCAGGTCTGGGTTAGACAGGGCGGTTATGAGGAATGCCGGGATGCACAGATTATCATTATCACAGCAGGAATTGCCAGAAAACCGGGACAGACACGTCTGGAACTGGCAAAAACCAATGTATCCATTGTAAAGAGCATTACAGAGAACATTATGAAATGTGCGGAAAATCCGTTGATTCTGGTGGTATCCAATCCTGCAGACATTACTACCATGGCGGTTCTGGAAACATCAGGACTTCCGGCAAACCGGGTTATCGGAAGCGGAACCTCTTTGGATACCGCAAGACTTCGCTATAATTTAAGTTCCAGACTGCATGTAAATGTAGAGGATATAAAGGCTTATATTACAGGAGAGCACGGAGACAGCCAGGTGGCTGTGTTAAGCTCTGCAACGGTAGGAGGCTTTCCTCTGGAAGAGTACGCAAGGCAGGTTGGAATTACTCTTGACAAAGAGGAACTGGCAGAACATACCAAAAACGGCGGTGCAGAAATTATTGGCTTAAAGGGCGCAACCTTCTATGGTGTGGCCATGGCGGTTTCCACCATTGTAGAAACCATTATGAAGGACAACAGCGCAATTCTTCCGGTAGCACATATGCTGGACGAAAGCTTTGGCAAGTGGGCAGGCGTTGCCGTATCCCTTCCATGCCGTGTGGGCTGGGAAGGCATTGAAGCAGCTTTCAAAATTCCTATGAATGAGGAAGAAGAAGCAGCTATGAACCGTTCCGTAGAGCTTTTGAAAGATTTCTGGGCACAGGTAAAAGAACAGTAAAACATCAGAAAAGGAGATTAAAACCATGGATAAAAAAGAATTTGCATTAAAACAGCACGAAGACTGGCAGGGAAAAATTGAAGTTATCAGCAGAGCAAAAATCGAGACACCGGAAGAACTGTCCGTTGCTTATACACCGGGCGTTGCAGAGCCATGTCTGAAAATTTCAGAAGATGTGGATTTGTCTTACAAATACACACGCCGCGGCAACATGGTAGCCGTTGTCACAGACGGAACCGCCGTTCTGGGACTGGGTGATATCGGACCGGAAGCAGGTATGCCGGTTATGGAAGGAAAATGCGCGCTGTTTAAAACTTTTGGCGATGTAGACGCTTTTCCGCTGTGTGTACGTTCCAAAGATGTAGACGACATTGTAAAAACCGTAAGTCTTCTGGCTGGCAGCTTTGGCGGTGTAAACCTGGAAGATATTTCTGCACCGAGATGTTTTGAAATCGAAAGAAAATTAAAAGAATGCTGTGATATTCCGATTTTCCACGATGACCAGCACGGTACTGCTGTGGTAACTGCAGCAGCGCTGATCAATGCATTGAAATTAACAGGCAAAAAATTGGATGAAATTAAAGTGGTAACCTCCGGGGCAGGTGCAGCCGGTATTGCCATTATCAAACTTTTGGTAAGCCTGGGACTGAAAAACGTGGTGATGTGCGACAGACAGGGCGCTATCTACAAAGGTCGTGAAAACTTAAACGCTGAGAAACAGGAAATGGCAGAAATCTGCAACCAGAACATGGAAAAAGGAACTCTGGAGGAAGTATTAAAAGGCGCGGATGTCTTCATCGGTGTATCCGCTCCGGGAACAGTAACGGAAGAAATGGTAAGAAACATGGCAGAAAAACCAATCCTCTTCCCAATGGCAAATCCGACACCGGAAATCATGCCGGATTTGGCGAAAAATGCAGGTGCAGCTGTTGTGGGAACCGGAAGAAGCGACTTCCCGAACCAGATTAACAACGTACTGGCATTCCCGGGTATCTTCCGCGGCGCTTTAGATGTGCGTGCTAAAGACATTAACGATGAAATGAAAGTGGCAGCTGCTTATGCCATCGCTGAGCTGGTAGAAGAGGATAAACTGTCTCCGGATTACATCATTCCGAATCCGTTTGACAAGAGAGTAGCTCCGGCTGTAGCAAAGGCTGTAGCAGAAGCTGCTAAAAAAACAGGTGTGGCAAGAATCTGATAAGACAGAAAACAGAATACAGAAAGTAACCAAAAGAGTGCAGCTTTTTACAGAGGCTGCACTTTTTCTGCTGTGCAAAGAAAAATTTCTATGCTTTTTCGCCCTGCTATGATAAAATAAACGTATTACAGAAAAGGATTCCTGTTTTCGGGAATTTATGGGGGAGGAATACTATGGAAAAACTGAATTACCGCCGCACCTTTTTTATCGGGTTGGCCTTTCTTTCCATCTGTGCTTTCTGGCAGATGTACGACAATATCATTCCGCTGATATTGCAGAATACGTTTCATTTGAATGAAACTTTCACGGGAATGATTATGGCCGCGGATAATGTGCTGGCTGTGTTTCTGCTTCCTTTTTTCGGCACTCTTTCGGACAAGGCGGATACGCCTCTGGGAAAGAGGACGCCTTTTATACTGGCAGGAACGGGTATCTCGATTGTTTTTCTGATGATACTGCCGGGGGCAGACCGGACAGAAAATTTTCTTGTGTTTGTGGTTTGTCTGGCCGTACTGCTGGTTTCCATGGGACTTTACCGCTCTCCGGCAGTGGCTTTGATGCCGGATTTGACACCTAAGCATTTGCGAAGCAAGGCCAATGCAGTGATTAATCTTATGGGAGCGGTAGGGGGTGTGTATACGCTGCTGCTGATTCGTTTTCTGGTAAAAGACGGCAGCCGTCCGGACTATACGGGAGTTTTTGCAGGCGTAGCCTTTATTATGACAGCGGCCGTTTTGCTCTTGCTGCTTACGGTGAGAGAGAAAAAGCTGGCGGCACAGATTGCAGCAGAAGAGATACAGGAAGAAAAAGAACAGGGAGAAGCTGTTGCAGCCCATACCAGCGAACTTCCAAAACCAGTGAAGAAAAGTCTGTATATGATATTGCTTTCCATCTTTTTCTGGTTTACTGCTTATAATGCCGTGACGACTGCCTTTTCCAGATATGCGGTAAAGGTGTGGAAGCTGGAGGGCGGCGGGTTTGCGGACTGCCTGATGATAGCCACCGCAGCAGCCATTGTCAGCTATATTCCCATTGGCTTTCTGTCGGAAGAATTCGGAAGGAAAAAGTGTATCCAGGGAGGTCTGGTGCTTTTGCTCCTCAGCTATCTGGGGGCAGCCTTTTTCCCGGTGTATCATCCTGCTATTAATATAGGCTTTGTGCTGATTGGCATGGGCTGGGCTTCTGTCAGTGTCAATTCCCTTCCTATGGTAGTGGAAATCTGCTCTCTGGGAGATGTGGGGAAATACACAGGTGTCTACTACACCTTTTCCATGGCTGCCCAGATATTTACCCCTGTTTTTTCGGGGTTTTTCATGCAGCATATATCTTACCGTGTACTTTTCCCTTATGCCTGCATTTTCACCTGCATGGCCATGGTGACCATGAGTATGGTACACCACGGGGACAGCAGACCACAGGAAAAGAAAAGTGTTTTAGAGCATTTTGATGTGGAGGATTAGCATATGAACAAAAAGAAGATTATGGGGTATACAGGACTGGGTTATCTGGCGCTTGTTATGCCCAGAATATTTCACAGACCGCAGAAGAGCCGGGAGACATATTATGCCCACAGAGGGCTGCACAACAATGCCGGAAATGCGCCGGAAAATTCCCTTGCGGCTTTTGAAAAAGCAGTGAAAGCAGGGTATGGGATTGAACTGGATGTGCAGCTTACCAGGGATAACCAGGTCGTGGTGACCCACGACTTTCATCTGCGGAGAAACTGCAATGTGCAGAAAGAAGTGGACGCATGCACTTACGAAGAACTGCAGCAGTACCCTATCTTTTTTTCAAAAGAGAGGATTCCTCTTTTGACAGAGGTGCTGAAGGTGGTAGATGGAAAAGTACCTCTGATTATTGAACTGAAATACAAAGAAAAGAGCAAAATCTGTGAAAAGACCGATGAAATATTGAAACAGTATCATGGAGCGTACTGTATAGAATCCTTTCATCCCCAGGTGCTTTTGTGGTATCGGAAACACAGGCCCCAGGTGTGCAGGGGACAGCTTTCCATGAATTACCAGAAGGAAGAAGGGTGGCGCAAGCCGCAGTATTACATCCTGCGGCATTTGCTCTTAAATTTCCTTACGAAACCGGACTTTATTGCTTATGACTGCAGAAGTCCGCATGCAGTATCCTTATGGATATGCAGACATCTCTTTCGGTGTCCGGCTTATGCCTGGACCGTAAAGAGCAAAAATCAGCTGGAACGCTGCAGAGGACAGTTTGACGCCTGGATTTTTGAAGGGTTCCGGCCGGAGAATGGACGGGAGTAGGACACATGGCAAAAAAAGTTTATGCAGTAAAAAAAGGAAAGACAACGGGAATTTTTCTCACCTGGGAGGAGTGCAGAAAAAATGTGAATGGATTTCCGGGAGCGCAGTATAAAAGTTTTCCCACTTTGCAGGAAG
This sequence comes from Blautia acetica, assembly GCF_038739805.1. Lineage (NCBI taxonomy): Bacteria > Bacillati > Bacillota > Clostridia > Lachnospirales > Lachnospiraceae > Blautia > Blautia acetica. Next base: position 179,273 of record NZ_JBBEWO010000002.1, read on the forward strand.
CAGAGCAGTATCTTACGCAGGGGACGGGAAAGGTTTCCCCTGCAGAGCAGGAAGAATCCGAGGGCTGTACGGCTTATGTGGACGGCAGCTTTGATGCGGCAAAGAAGGGATATTCTTATGGCTGTATTCTGCTCTGGCAGGGAAAAAAGATAGAAATGAGCAAGGCTTTTTATGGAACTGAGGATATCAGTATGAGAAATGTGGCAGGAGAGCTGGAGGGGGCTATGGCAGCCATGGCATATTGTGAGGAACACAAAATTCCCCTTCTGCACCTGTATTACGATTATCAGGGCATTGAGTCCTGGGCCACGGGAGAGTGGAAACGCAATAGACCGGGAACCATCCGCTATAAAGCGTACTTCGACAGTTTAAAAAACGTGCAGGTTGTCTTCCACAAGGTAAAGGGACACAGCGGAGTGGAACTGAACGAGGCAGTGGATGCTCTGGCAAAGGCAGCCCTTGGCATCAGGTAAAGGGTTGTGAAAGAAAAAGAAAAGGAGGGATGGCATATGGTAAGTCAGAAAGTGAAAATCCTGAATCCGTCAGGACTGCACTTGAAAACAGCTACGGTTTTGTCAAACAGTATTTTGAAATATGATGCGCTTGTGCAGTTTCAATATGAAAAAAATAATGTAAAGGGTACGGTGAATCTGAAAAGCCTGTTGAGTATTGTGGCGGCCGGCGTTCGCCAGGGACAGGAGATTGAAATAACCTGTGAGGGAAAAGACGAGAAGGAAGCCCTTCGGGCTGCTGTGCAGGCAGTAGAGAGCGGTCTGGGAGAAAACCTGAAAAAGTAGGCTCCGCACAAAATGGACGGGAGAGGACAGAAGAAAGATAAAATCTTACAGAAAGCAGCGGAAGGGATATGTGGACAGACTTTCCCGGGCAAGAAAGAAAATAAAGTACTACCTCTGGGTTCTGGGTATTCTTGCGCTGGGAATTATAGGGTATGGCTTATACGGTATGCTGTATATGAGAAAGCAGGAGGCCTGTATAGGGAAAATGACAGGGGTACTGGCTATTAGTTTTTTGGTTTTTGGAATCCTCTTTTTTCTGCTTTTTAAGAGTTATAACGAAAGCGGAAAAAGACTGGAGCAGCTGGCGTTTTCAGATGAAATTACCGGAGGCATTAATAAAATGGAGTTTGCCATGCGCTATCAGGAACTGTGCAGAAAACAAAAGGCTGATCAGTATGCGTTGGTTTTCATGGATTCTGTGGATTTTAAACAGATTAATGAAACCCTGGGAAAGCAGAATGGAGACAAAATGCTGCGATATTTCTACACGGTAATCGAAAAATTTCTGGACAAAGAGGAATATGAGTTTGCCGCCCGTACAGAAATGGATCATTTTTTTCTCTGCCTGAAGGAAAGAGAACCACAGAAGCTCCAGAAACGGATGGAGAAAATTATAAGGGAAATCAATTCTTTTCAATATACGGATTTGCCCAGGTATAGAGTGAAATTTCGTCTGGGCGCCAGCTTTGTGAAAGATAACGGGACAGATATCACTGTGATTCAGGACCAGACAAGAGCTGCATTAAAGAGCCAGACCGCAAAAGAGGCGGGAAAGTGCGCTTTTTATAATTGTGAGGTGGCACAGAAGCAGCAGAGGGAAAGAGAAATGAATAACCGCTTTGTCCAAGCGCTGGCTGATGAAGAGTTTCAGGTATATCTGCAGCCCAAAGTCAGCTTGCAGCAAAGAAAAATTAAGGGAGCTGAAGCACTGGTCAGATGGGATTATCCGGGAAGAGGGATTTTGCCGCTTTCGGAATTTATTCCTCTTTTGGAGAACAGCGGAAAAATCCAGGCATTGGAAAAGTATATTTTTGAAAGAGTTTGCAGATGGCTGAAGCAGAGGGAAGGGGAGAAGAAAAAATTATATCCGGTTTCCGTAAACCTTTCCAGAAGTCATTTTGCAAGAGAAGATTTTATGGAAGATTTTATCCGTATTGCAGATGATTATAGGGTGGATAAATCACTTTTGAAATTTGAAGTCACAGAGACGCTGTTTCTGGAGCATGCTCATTTGTCCAGGGTGGAGGAGGGAATCCGGATTATGCATGAGCAGGGATTTCTTTGTTCTCTGGATGATTTTGGATCAGGCTATTCGTCTTTCACTATGTTGAAGGATTTTGACATTGATGTACTGAAGCTGGACCGTTCGTTTTTCTTGGATTTGCACAGCGAAAAGGCAAGAAGTATCATCGCATGTATTCAGGAACTGGCAGAGAGCCAGCATATAAAAACCGTAGCAGAGGGGATTGAAACACAGGAGCAGCTGGCGTATGTGAACTCCATGCACTGTGATGTGATACAGGGTTTTTATTTTTCCAGACCCCTGCCCTTAAAAGAGTTTGAAACCTGGGCGGATACGTTTGTCTTTCCCGATTTCGAGATAAATATGTGCGGGGGGGGGTAAATCCCTGCAGCTAAACAGAGCTGCTGCATTTTGCAGCAAGCTCTGTTTCTTTCTGAAACTGTAAATACAAAACGAACAACACAAGGAGGAATCAGATGCTGACTATTGGTTGTCATTTATCATCAGCAAAGGGCTATACCGCCATGGCAAAGGAGGCGGAGAAAATCCATGCCAATACCTTTCAGTTTTTTACCAGAAACCCCAGGGGCGCCAGAGCAAAGGAAATCAATCCCGAAGATGTAAAAATTTTCCATAAAAAAGCAAAAGAGCAGGGGATTGCGCAGATTCTGGCCCACGCGCCTTATACCTTAAATGCCTGCTCCGCAGATGAGAGTGTGCGGGAATTTGCAGTAAACACCATGCGGGACGATTTGCAGAGAATGGAATACACGCCGGGAAACTGCTATAACTTTCACCCGGGCAGTCATGTAAAACAGGGGCCAGAGACGGGCATTGCCTATATTGCCCAAATGCTCAATGAACTGCTGAAAAAGGATCAGAGTACCACGGTACTTTTGGAAACCATGGCGGGGAAGGGCAGCGAAGTGGGAAGAAATTTTGAAGAACTGCGGGAAATTCTGGACAGGGTAGAACTGCAGGAAAAAATGGGCGTGTGCCTGGACACCTGCCATGTGTATGACGCCGGTTATGATATTGTAACGGATTTGGACGGTGTTCTGACAGAATTTGATAAGGTTATCGGACTGAACCGGCTAAGGGCTGTTCACTTAAATGACAGTATGTTTGGCCTGAGCAGCCACAAGGACCGCCATGCCAGAATCGGGGAAGGGAAAATCGGGCTGGAAGCCATTGTCCGTGTCATCAACCATCCGGCCCTTTCGCATCTGCCTTTTTATCTGGAAACGCCCAATGATTTAGAGGGATATGCCAGAGAAATTGCACTTTTGCGGGAAGCTTATAAAGAATAATGGGTTTTTTGAAAAGAAAAAAAGGAAATCGCCAAGGAATCGGAAATAATTATTGTGAAAGATTCTTTTGAAGAAAGACAGGTGACTGCCTATGAATATCCGCGAGCAAATGGAACAAAGGGAACTGCAGTTTTTAAATCCCTATGCGTCCTGCAGTATCCGTTCTAAGGGAAGGGACCGGCAGGAGACGGAATGTGATATACGAACTGTATACCAGCGGGACAGGGACCGGATTGTCCACTGCAAGTCTTTTCGCAGAATGAAAGACAAGACCCAGGTGTTTTTAGCGCCCCAGGGGGATCATTACCGGAACCGTCTGACCCATACCCTGGAAGTTTCTCAGACAGCCAGAACCGTGGCAAAGGCGCTGTGCTTAAATGAAGATTTGGTAGAGGCCATTGCCCTGGGCCATGATTTGGGTCATACGCCTTTTGGGCATGCAGGAGAGCGGGCACTGAACCGGGTATGCCCTCTGGGATTTGCCCACTATAAACAGAGTGTCCGGGTGGTGGAGCGTCTGGAAAAGGACGGCAGAGGGTTAAATCTGACCCGGGAAGTCCGGGACGGGATGTTAAATCACAGAACCAGCGGTACGCCTCACACCCTGGAGGGACAGGTGGTGCGCTACTGTGACAAGATTTCCTATATTCACCATGATATGGACGATGCCCAGAGAGCGGGGATTATTACGGAAGATGATATTCCTATTACCCTTCGCATGCTGCTGGGATATACCACCAGGGAACGGCTGAATACCTTTGTCCATGACATTGTGGAACACAGTCAGGGAAAAGACCGGATTTCCATGTCACCGGAAATCGAGGAGGGGCTTCGGGATATCCGTGCCCTGATGTTTCAGGATGTGTATCTGAACCCTGTGGCAAAGGGAGAGGAAGAAAAGGCAGAGCATGTAGTGGAAGAATTGTATCTGTACTACAGCAGATATCCGGAGAAAATGTCGGAGGAATATCGGAAACTTCTGTATGAGGAGGAACCGAAAGAGCGAGTAGTATGTGATTATATATCAGGAATGACAGACCAGTATTCTTTAGAAAAATTTCGGGATATCTTTATTCCCAGAGGCTGGAGCGTTCCTGGAAAAGGGCAGTAGAAATGAGGGAGCAGTATGTATTATTCCGATGAAATCATAGAGGAAGTCCGTATGAAAAATGACATTGTGGATGTGATTTCCGGATATGTGAAATTGCAGCGAAAGGGCAGTTCGTATTTCGGACTGTGTCCTTTTCACAATGAGAAATCCCCTTCCTTTTCCGTCAGCCCGGACAAGCAGATGTATTACTGCTTTGGCTGCGGGGCAGGAGGAAATGTTTTCACCTTCATTATGGAATATGAAAACTACAATTTTGTAGAGGCATTAAAATATCTGGCAGAGCGGGCCGGAGTGAGGCTTCCGGAAGAGGAATTTTCCAAAGAGGCCAGGGCGTCTGCAGATTTGAAGTCCCGGCTTTTGGAGATACAGAAGCGGGCGGCTTCTTTTTATTATTATCAGCTTTGGCAGGAAAGTGGCAGGCAGGGACTGGATTATCTGAAAAACCGTCAGCTTTCCGATGAAACCATTAAAAAGTTCGGGCTGGGCTATTCCCCCAAGTATTCCGGTACGCTTTACAAATATTTAAAGAGCAAGGGCTATACGGACGAGCTTTTAAAGGAGTCAGGGCTGTTTCATATCGAGGAACGAAGAGGCATGCAGGATAAGTTCTGGAATCGTGTCATGTTTCCCATTATGGATGTGAACAACCGGGTAATTGGCTTTGGGGGCCGTGTTATGGGAGACGCCAAGCCAAAGTATTTGAATTCTCCGGAGACAAAGGTTTTTGATAAAAGCCGGAATCTGTATGGGCTGAATATTGCCAGAACCTCCAGAAAACCCTATCTCATCATCTGTGAGGGATATATGGATGTCATTGCCATGCATCAGGCTGGCTTCAACAATGCAGTGGCGTCTCTGGGAACGGCCCTGACTTCGGGGCATGCCAGCCTCATGAGCCGGTATACAAAAGAGGTGCTTCTGACTTATGACAGCGATGAGGCGGGACAGAAGGCGGCCCTTCGGGGGATTCCGATTTTAAAGGCAGCAGGAATCCGGCCGAGAGTGGTCAATCTGACCCCTTATAAAGACCCGGATGAATTTATCAAAGCAGAGGGAAGAGAGACCTTTGAGAAACGCCTGGAGGAAGCAGAAAATGCGTTTTTGTTTGAAATACGGGTTTTAGAAAAACAATATGATTTATCTGACCCGGAGAGCAAAACGGCATTTTTCCGGGAGATAGCCAGAAAGCTGCTGGAATTTCCGGAGGAACTGGAGAGAAATAATTATATAGAAAGTCTTTCCGGTATTTATCAGATTAAATTTGAAGACTTGCGAAAAATGGTGAACAATATGGCTCTTTCGGCTGTGTCTTCCCAGCCCCGTACACCCCGTATCCGGGAAACAGGCGGGAAAAAGGACAGCAGGGAGGACGGCGGACGCAAAGCCCAGCGGCTGATGCTGACCTGTCTGACCTCTTATCCTTCTATGTTTGACACCATTGCAGGTTACATCACACCGGAGGATTTTGTCACGCCTCTGTATCACCGGGCAGCCGAACTGGTCTTTGCGCAGCATGAGGAGGGAGAGGTAAATCCCGCCAGACTGCTGAACCAGTTTTCAGACCCGGAGGAGCAGAAGGAAGTCACCGCCCTTTTTCATGCAACCCTGCATTTGGAAGGGGAGGAAGAGGCCAGAAAGGCTGTATTGGAAACTGTGTGCCGTTTAAAGAGGGACAGCATTACATGGAAGAATGAACATCTGGCCCCGACAGACCTGGCAGGGCTGCAGCAAATCGTAGAGGCCAGAAAGAGGCTGGAGGATTTGGAGCGGGGCAGAGTTACCCTGCATATTTCCTTTGATTGAGGAAACCATATAGAAGAAAATCAGATAAAAGTAAGAACACATGGAAAAACTTATAGAGTAAAGAATTGAGAGGATGGAACATTTATGGAAATGAACATGGCGAAATTCAGTGAGAAACTGGGAGAACTCATGGAACTGGCTAAAAAGAAGAAAAATGTACTGGAGTATCAGGAAATCAATGATTTCTTTAAGGATTTTCCTTTGGACCCGGAACATTTGGACAAGGTCTTTGATTTCCTGGAAGCAAACGGCATTGACGTGCTGCGGATTCAGGACAACGATATGGACGATTTGATTATCGGGGATGACGATGATTTGAATCTCAGCGAAGAAGACGAAGTAGATATGGAAAACATTGACCTTTCCGTTCCGGAAGGCGTCAGCATTGAAGACCCGGTTCGTATGTATTTAAAGGAAATCGGAAAAGTGCCTCTTTTAAGTGCAGAGGAAGAAATCACTCTGGCCAAGAGAATGGAAAACGGAGATGAAAGTGCGAAAAAACGTCTGGCAGAAGCCAACCTTCGTCTGGTAGTCAGCATTGCAAAGCGTTATGTGGGACGCGGTATGCTGTTCCTGGATTTGATTCAGGAGGGAAATCTGGGTCTTATCAAAGCGGTGGAAAAATTTGATTACCGTAAGGGATATAAGTTTTCCACTTATGCAACCTGGTGGATTCGTCAGGCCATTACCAGAGCAATTGCAGACCAGGCCAGAACCATTCGTATTCCGGTGCATATGGTAGAGACTATCAACAAGCTGATTCGTGTTTCCCGCCAGCTTTTGCAGGAACTGGGAAGAGAGCCTCAGCCTGAGGAAATTGCAAAGGAAATGAATATGTCCGTAGACCGTGTAAGGGAAATTCTGAAAATTTCCCAGGAGCCGGTTTCTCTGGAAACCCCTATCGGTGAAGAGGAAGACAGTCATCTGGGAGATTTTATTCAGGACGACAATGTGCCGGTTCCTGCAGATGCCGCCGCCTTTACTCTTTTGAAAGAACAGTTGGTAGAGGTTCTGGGAACCCTGACAGAGAGAGAGCAGAAGGTGCTGCGTCTGCGTTTCGGTCTGGATGACGGAAGAGCCAGAACCCTGGAAGAAGTAGGAAAAGAATTTAACGTTACCAGAGAGCGTATCCGTCAGATTGAGGCAAAGGCTCTTAGAAAACTCCGCCATCCGAGCCGCAGCCGCAAGCTGAAAGATTATCTGGATTAAGGAAGAATCGTATGAGAGAACTACAAATTTCCAGAAGGCTGAAAGCCGTTGCCGGATTTGTGGGGAAGGGCTGTGTGCTGGCAGACGTAGGCTGTGACCACGGTTATATCCCCATTTATCTGCTGCAGAAGGAACAGATTCCGAAGGCCATTGCCATGGACGTAAACGAGGGTCCTCTGCTGCGGGCAAAAGCTCATATTCGGGAATGGGGATTGGAAAATTACATAGAAACCCGTCTTTCAGATGGTGTGCAGGCTCTGAAAAGAGGAGAAGTCCAAAGTGTGGTGATTGCTGGCATGGGCGGTCCTTTAATGGAAAAGATTCTTTTGGAGGGACGGGAGGTTCTTTTGGAGATTTCGGAACTGATTTTGCAGCCCCAGTCCGAAATTGCCCATTTCCGCAAGTTTCTGGCACAGCAGGGATACCGGATCGTGCAGGAGGACATGATAGAAGAAGAGGGAAAATATTATCCCATGATGAAAGCCGTACATGGGAAAATGTCCTGGAAGACAGAGGTGGAATATGTATACGGCGGAGAACTTCTAAGACAGAAGCACCCTGTTTTGAAGCAGTATCTGAAGGGGCAGCAGCAAAAGGCAGAAAAGCTTTTAGAAAGCCTGCAGAAATCAGAAACAGAATCTGCAAAAAAGAGGACTGCAGAACTTCAGCAGGAAATTGCACAGAGAAAAGAGGCGCTGGCTTATTATGAAGGCGAATGAAATTATAGAGAAAATAGAAGAAAAATATCCCGTGTCTTTTGCAGAAAACTGGGATAATTCCGGCTTTCTTGTAGGGGATAGAGAGTGGGAGGTAAAGAAAATCTTTCTGGCGCTGGATGTGACGGATGAAACCTTAAACAGAGCCATTGCAGCAGGGGCGGATATGATGATTACCCACCATCCTCTGATTTTTTCAGGAATGAAGCAGGTAACAGCCGGAGATTTTATCGGACGACGCATTTTGAAACTCATAGAAAATCACATTTGTTACTATGCCATGCACACGAATTTTGATGTGCTGGGAATGGCAGACCTCAGCGCAGATTTGCTGAAGCTCACAAAGCGGCAGGTACTGGAGGTTACGTTTGAAGAAGAGAACCGCCGGGAAGGCATTGGAAGAGTGGGAATGCTGCCCGAAGAGATGACTTTGGAAGCATGCGGCAGATTTGTGAAAGAGCAGTACGACCTGCCTTTTGTAAAGCTGTATGGCAATCCGGAACAGAAAGTGCGCAAAGCGGCAGTCTGTACCGGTTCCGGTAAGAGCCTGATGCAAGAGGTACTCCGACAGAAGGCACAGGTTTATGTGACAGCAGATATGGATTACCATTCCTCCATAGATGCGGTGGCGCAGGGAGTGGCGGTCATCGACGCAGGTCACTATGGTACCGAATACATTTTTATGGAATACATGAAACAGGAGCTGCGGAAGATGACACCGGATTTGGAGGTGGAAACCATGGAAGTTTCGCACCCCTGCAGAGTACTTTAAAACAGGGTTTTCAGAAACACAATGAGGGTTTTAGTATGAAGAAAAAGGGAATGATATTGGGAATCTTGTGTATACTTCTTTGCCTCTGTGCCGTGCCGGTGTGGGCAAGAGCCGGCGGAGGCGGAAGCTCAGGCGGAGGAGGTGGAAGTGCAGGAGGCAGTTCCTATCACTCCGGTAGAAGTTCCGGCGGTGGAACCTCTGATATTGTGTCTGCGGCGCAGTTTGGACTGGGAGTTTTCGTGGCAAGCGGAGGAGCCGGTGCAGCAGTGCTGCTTTTGAAAGCCCGCAGGGCAAGGCGCCGTACCCACCGGGCCATGGCGGTATTTTCCGAAAGCGGAAGAAACTGGGATTACCGAGAGGTTCAGAAACAGGTGGAGGAATCCTATTTTCAGATTCAGGAATGCTGGAGAAGAATGGATGTTACTTACGGCGTGCCTTATATGAGTGAACGGCTGCAAAAGGATTTTAATGTAAAACTGCAGTGGATGCATATGCGTGGGGAAGAGGTCGTGCAGAAAAAAGTGAAGCTTCTTAGTGCCATCCCGGTAGGCGTGCAGGATGAAGAGGGAGAGGATCAGGATGTTATCTGGTATCTGATTCATGGAAAGATGACGGGTTTTTACATAAATAAAAATACCAGGGAAATTATCCGGGGAAAAAACCGGCCCGAGGCTTTTTTTGAATATTGGAAGTTTGTGTACCGGAATGAACGGTGGGTGTTGGATGAAATCAAACAAAAAGAGGAAATCGATATCGATGCCTTCCATGTCTGACGCGTATAAAAAAGCAGATCAAGGGCAGACTGTACACTAGACACAAAAGACATTTCTCAAAAGGAGGAGTGTCTTTTTTTTGTGGAAGGAAAAAGAGGAGAAAAGGGTAGACAGTATAAATGACGGAATATGAAAGAAAGGGGATAAAAAAGTGAATAAGTATGACTGATTGTGAAAATTGCATAAGAAAACAGGAAAAAAATTGTAAATTAATATGATTGAAATTGACGGAATATGACTATATAATAGGGCTATAAAACAAAGGACGCAGGAGGAAAGAAACAATGGTTTACACAGTTACTTTTAATCCTTCTCTGGACTATATTGTTTCAGTAAAAGATTTTCAGATGGGAATGACCAATCGTACCCAGACAGAACAGATGCTTCCCGGAGGAAAAGGAATCAACGTATCCACAGTTCTGGCTAATCTGGGCATAGAAAACACTGCACTGGGATTTACCGCAGGGTTTACAGGAGCAGAGATTCAGCGCAGAGTAGAGAAGCTGGGATTTTGCTGTGACTTTATTGAAGCAGAAGAAGGATTTTCCAGAATCAACGTGAAATTGAAGGATTTTGACGGAACGGAGATTAACGGGAAAGGACCGGGGATTTGCAGAGAAGATATGGAGCAGTTTTTGGAAAAACTGGAAAAGCTGAAAGCGGGAGATGTTCTGGTTTTGGCCGGCAGCATACCGGAAAGCCTGCCCAATTCCATTTACCGTGACATTATGGCAAAACTGCAGGGAAAAGGTATCCACTTTGCAGTAGATGCTACAGGGGAGCTGCTGTTAAATGTTCTGCAATATAGACCGTTCCTCATTAAGCCCAACAATCATGAACTGGGAGAAATCTTTGGAGTTGAAATCCGTACCAGAGAAGAGGCTGTGCCTTATGCCAGAAAAATGCAGGAAAAAGGAGCCAGAAACGTACTGGTGTCCATGGCAGGACAAGGCGCTGTGCTGGCAGCAGAGGATGGACAGGTTTACGCGCTGCCTGCACCTAGGGGAACACTGGTCAATGCCGTAGGCGCCGGAGATTCCATGGTAGCCGGATTTCTGGCAGGATGGCTGGAGAAAAAAGATTACGGACATGCATTTAAAATGGGGGTTTCCGCAGGAAGCGCCAGTGCTTTTTCAGAGTTTCTGGCCACAAGAGAAGAAGTAGAAGCGGTTTATAACCGTCTGGAAGAAGAATAACAGGAAAGAGGGAGAAAAAATATGCGAATTACAGATTTGCTGGATAAAAGAAGTATTTCGTTAAACAGCTGCCCACATTCTAAGAGCGAAGCCCTGGACGAAGCGGTGGCATTAATGGTAAAAAGCGGTAAAATCCGGGACGAGGAAGCTTACCGTAAGCAGGTTTATTTAAGAGAAGAAGAGAGCACTACGGGAATCGGTGAAGGCATTGCGATTCCCCATGGAAAATGTGATGCCGTGGAGAAACCGGGTCTGGCAGCCATGGTCATCAAAGACGGCGTGGATTTTGATTCTCTGGATGGAGAGCCGGTACATCTGCTGTTCCTCATTGCAGCGCCCAATACAAAAGACAACATTCACCTGGACGTACTGAGCAAGCTGTCCGTGCTTCTGATGGATGAGGAATTTGTGGAAAAACTGAAAAATGCAAAAGATGTGGAAGAATTTCTGCAGGTGGTGGATGAGGCAGACGATGAAAAACCGGATCTGAACGAACAGCTTGCAGCCCAGAGCGAAACGGCTCAGGACGAAAAGGTGTGTAAAATACTGGCCGTTACTTCCTGCCCTACGGGAATTGCCCATACTTATATGGCAGCAGAGGGTCTGGAGAAAGCAGCCAAAGCAGCTAACTGCTTTATCAAAGTAGAAACCAGAGGTTCCGGCGGCGCAAAAAATGTGCTGACAGAAAAGGAAATTCAGGAGGCGGACTGTATCATTGTAGCAGCAGATGCCAAAGTGCCTATGGAACGTTTCCACGGAAAGAAACTGATTGAATGTCAGGTTTCAGATGGTATCAGCAAGGCTGATGCTTTAGTGGAAAGGGCTATCAAAGGAGACGCGCCGGTTTATCAGGCAGGAACAGCAGGAAAGGCAGAAACGGTAAAGACTTCCGGCGGAACCGGACACAAGATTTACATGCAGCTGATGAACGGCGTTTCCCATATGCTGCCTTTCGTAGTAGGCGGCGGTATCCTCATTGCTCTGGCCTTTCTGATTGATGGTTTAAGTGTGGATATGAACAGTCTTTCCGCAGAAGCGAGAGCAAACTTCGGTACCATTACTCCTGTAGCTGCCATGCTGAAAGAAATCGGCGGCATTGCATTCGGACTTATGCTTCCGGTACTGGCAGGTTTTATTGCCATGAGTATTGGAGACCGTCCGGCGCTGGCTTTGGGATTTGTAGGCGGTATGATGGCAGCAAACGGCAAATCCGGATTTCTGGGTGCGCTGGCAGCCGGATTTCTGGCAGGTTATCTGATTCTGCTTTTGAGAAAGGTGTTTGACAAACTGCCTCAGGCCATTGAAAAAATCGCCCCTGTGCTTTTGTATCCCTTTGTGGGAATCCTGCTTATGGGACTGATTATGAACTTTATCATTGAGCCTCCGGTGGGCGCATTGAACACAGCGTTAAATACAGCATTGACCAATATGAACGGTTCCAGTAAAATATTACTTGGAATTATTGTTGCGGGCATGATGGCCATTGATATGGGTGGCCCGTTCAACAAAGCCGCCTACGTATTTGGAACAGCTTCCATTGCTGCAGGAAATTATGATATTATGGCAGCCGTTATGATTGGCGGTATGGTTCCGCCTTGTGCCATTGCACTTTCTACCTTGTTGTTTAAGAATAAATTTACAAAAGAAGAAAGAGAATCCGGTCCGGTAAACTTTATTATGGGACTGGCCTTTATTACCGAGGGAGCCATTCCTTTTGCAGCTTCTGACCCGGTTCGTGTACTGCCTTCCTGTATGATAGGCTCTGCACTGGCGGGAGCGCTGTCCATGGCTTTTGGCTGTACCCTGATGGCGCCTCACGGTGGAATTTTCGTGTTCCCGGTTGTAGACCATGCTTTGTTCTACCTGGCAGCTTTGGCAGCAGGTACGGCAGCAGGAGCATTGCTTCTGGGCATTTTGAAAAAGAAAGTAACAGAATAAAACAAATATAAAAGTACATTCAGGAGGAAAAAATTATGAAATCATTTCAGTATGTAATCACAGACGCAGAAGGAATCCACGCACGTCCGGCAGGAGACTTTGTAAAAGCAGCAAAAGGCTTTGCTTCTTCTGTAAAAATCACAAAGGGCGGCAAAACCGTAGACGCTAAGAAGATTTTCGGCCTTATGGGACTTGGCGTAAAACAGGGTGAAGAAGTGACAATTGATGTGGAAGGTGAAGACGAAGAAGCTGCTGCAGCAGCACTGGAAACTTTCCTGAAAGAGAATTTATAAGAGCAGAGGGCGGCTGAAAAATCATGAAAACATACAAGGGAAAAAGTGTATTTAACGGCATTGCCATAGGAAAAATCTGCGTTTACAAAAAAGATGAGCAACAGGTAAAGCGCAGCAAAATCATGGACGTAGAGGGAGAAATCCAACGTTTTCACAAGGCCCGTGAAACGGCCATAGAGCAGCTTCAGGGACTGTATGAGAAGGCGCTCACCGAAGTAGGGGAAGCCAATGCGGCAATTTTTGAAATTCATCAGATGATGCTGGAGGACGAGGATTATCTGGAATCCATTGAGAATATTATCCGTACCCAGGAGGTCAATGCGGAGTATGCAGTGGCGGCTACCAGCGATAACTTTTCTGCTATGTTTGCCGCTATGGATGACGATTATATGCGGGAAAGAGCCGCAGACGTAAAAGACATTTCCGAACGTGTCCTGGCTGCCTTAAAGGGAGAGGACAAGAGTAAAATTCTGACAGAGGAGCCGGTGATTATTGTGGCAGACGACCTGGCTCCCAGCCAGACGGTACAGCTGGATAAGGACAAGGTGCTGTCCTTTGTTACCGTACATGGCTCTGTAAATTCTCATACCGCTATTCTGGCCAGAACCATGAGTATTCCGGCACTTATCGGTACAGATTTGCCCCTGGATGACACCATAGACGGAAAAATGGCGGTGGTAGACGGCAATCAGGGCTGTATCTATGTGGAGCCGGATGAAGAAACCATGAAACTTATGGAAGGCAAACTGGCAGAGGAAAAGGAAAAAAGAGAACTTCTTCTGACCCTGAAGGGAAAGGAAAGCGTTACGCTGGATAACCAGAAGGTGCTGACTTATGCAAATATCGGAAACAGCCGGGATCTGGCTATGGTGCTGCAAAATGACGCAGAGGGAATCGGACTTTTCAGAAGTGAATTTATCTATCTGGAAAGCGATACCTACCCTACAGAGGAAGAACAGTTTAAGATTTACAAGACGGTTGCCGAGACCATGGCAGGCAAGAGAGTGATTATTCGTACCCTGGATATCGGGGCAGACAAACAGGCGGATTACTTCCAGCTTGCGAAAGAAGAAAATCCAGCCATGGGACTGCGGGCTATCCGTATCTGCCTGACCAGACCGGAGATTTTCAAAACCCAGCTGCGGGCTATTTTCCGGGCAAGCGCATACGGCAGACTGGCTGTGATGTATCCCATGATTACCTCTGTAGCGGAAGTCCGCAGAATCAAAGAAATCGTGGAAGAAGTCAAAAGAGAATTGCAGCAGGAAAATCTGGCCTTTGGAGAAATCGAGCAGGGAATCATGATAGAAACTCCTGCAGCGGCCATTATCAGCGATTTGCTGGCAAAGGAAGTGGACTTCTTCAGTATCGGAACCAATGATTTGACCCAGTATCTGCTGGCTATTGACCGCCAGAATGAAGAACTGGACAGCTTTTATGACGCGCACCATACGGCTGTGCTCCGCATGATTTACCAGACGGTGCAGAATGCGCACAAGGAAAACATCTGGTGCGGTATCTGCGGTGAACTGGGCGGCGATACAGAACTTACCCGTCTGTTTCTGGCTATGGGCGTAGATGAACTGTCCGTATCTCCGGGCAAGGTTCTGCCCCTTAGAAAGATTATCAGAGAAACCAGAGTGGAAGAAGACAGAGAAAAGCTTTTACAAACATTTTTATAAAATATATCGGTTGCCCCAATCCCTTTTTCTGTGTAGAATATAGGGAAAGGGGCAGCAATGCTTTTAGCAGGATGGGGAAAGGAAGGAATGGAAATTCCAGAGGGAAAAGAAAATGCTGACAGAAACAAGACAGGAAGAAATACTGCGGATGTTGGAGCAGAAAGGCAGTGTGACCGTACAGGAATTAAAAGATGTCTTTGGGGCATCGGAATCCACGATTCGCAGAGACTTGAATGTACTCCATAAAAAGGGAGCTCTGATTAAAGTTTTCGGCGGTGCGGTGCAGACAGAATCCAGAATCAACACCAGGGAAGAGGAAGTGGCTCTCAGAAAAGAGCAGAGCAGAGAAGAAAAGCTGCGGATTGCCCGCTATGCGGCATCTTTGATTGAGCCGGATGATTTTATCTATCTGGATGCGGGAACCACCACGGGCTACATGATTCCCTATTTGACGGAACGCACGGCCATGTTTGTTACAAATGCTGTTTCCCATGCGCTGATGCTGGCAGAGAACGGCTTCCGGGTGATATTAATCGGCGGAGAATTAAAAGCAGCCACGGAGGCGATTGTGGGAAATGAAGCCTATGTCAATCTGAAAAAATACAATTTTACAAAAGGCTTCTGGGGCGCCAATGGAGTCAATCCCATGGCCGGATTTACGACCCCGGACATCAATGAGGCCATGATAAAAGAGTGTGCCATGAAACACACTCAGCGGCCTTATGTGCTGTGTGACAGCAGGAAATTTCACCAGGTCAGCCCGGTGAGCTTCGGTGAGTTCCATGCAGCTCAGATTATTACAGACTGTATGCCGGACGAAACCTATGCAAATTATCAGAATCTGATTATTGTATAAGCAGTTCTCCCAATAAAAGAAAACACAAAAACCCGAAAACATGGAAATTGAACATGTTTCCGGGTTTTTTATCATATTTTTTGAAAAGAGGAATAGATATAATATAGACAAACAAAAGAGAGCTTTACAATAAGGGAGGTAAAACATATGAAATTTAAAAAAGTATTTGCAATGCTGCTGACAGCTGCTATGATGACATCCATGCTGGCCGGCTGCGGAGGAAGCGGCACAGACCAGAGCTCCGAAACCAAAAGCGAGGACAAGTCTTCGGAAAAAGACAGCAATACAGCGAAAAAGGGCGGAGACGGTAAGGTGTATTATCTGAACTTTAAACCGGAACAGGCAGACCAGTGGACAGAACTGGCGGAGCAGTATACAGATGAGACAGGGGTGGACGTGGAAGTCCAGACAGCCGCTTCCGGAACCTACGAGTCTACCTTGAAGTCCGAAATGGCAAAGGACGAGCCCCCGACTCTGTTTCAGGTAAACGGTCCGGTGGGGCTGGCTTCCTGGAAAGACTACTGCTATGACCTATCCGATTCCCAGATTTACAAAGACGTCAGCAGTGATGACTATGTATTGAAAGACGGAGACGCAGTACAGGGTATTGCCTATGTCATTGAAACGTATGGCATTATTTACAACAAGGCACTGTTAAAAAAATATTTTGAACTGCCGGATGCAGAAATCAAATCCATAGAGGAACTAAATAGTTTCGACGCCTTGAAAAAAGTAGCAGATGGTATTCAGAAGCATAAAGAGGATTTAGGAGTTATGGGAGCCTTTACCTCCGCAGGTATGGATTCTTCCTCTGACTGGAGATTCAAAACGCATCTGGCAAATCTGCCGGTATACTATGAATACAAGGACGAAGGCGTGACCTCATCAGAAGCAATAAAGGGAACCTATCTGGACAATTTCAAAAATGTCTGGGATATGTATCTGAAAGATTCCACCTGTGAACCGTCTATGATTTCCTCTAAAACAGGTGAGGACGCCTCTTCCGAATTTGCTCTTGGGGAAGCTGTATTCTATCAGAACGGAACCTGGGCTTACAACGATATCAAAGATATGGAGGTGGCAGACGAAGACATGGGTATGCTGCCCATCTACATCGGTGCCGAAGGTGAGGAAAATCAGGGACTTTGCACCGGTTCTGAAAACTACTGGTGTGTAAATAAAAAAGCGTCCGAAGAAGATATTCAGGCTACTCTGGACTTCCTGACCTGGGTTGTGGAAAGCGATGAAGGAAGAGACATGCTGGCAAACGAAATGGGATTCATCACACCGTTTACTACTTTTGATGAATATCTGCCGGAAAATCCTCTGGTAAAAGCCAACGATGAATACACGAAAGCAGGCAAAACTCCGGTAAGCTGGAACTTTACCACTATGCCTTCTGAAGAATGGAAAAACAAAGTGGGCTCCGCTATGCTGGAATACGCACAGGGAACCGGTGACTGGGACGCAGTTCGGACGGCCTTTGTAGACGGCTGGGCTTCTGAATACGCTGCAGCCCATGCAGAATAAGCCCTTCTTAGAAAAAGGGGGAAGAAATCGTGGAAAAAACCATTAAAAAATATTTTCCGGTTTTTGTACTGCCTACCATGCTGGCCTTTGTTCTGGGATTTGTGGCACCCTTTGCACTGGGAATTTATCTTTCCTTCTGCAAGTTTACCACAGTCACAGACGCCAGATGGGTGGGTATCAGCAATTACCTGAAAATATGCAATGATAAAGAATTTATACATGCACTGTGGTACACGGTACTGTTTACCGTTGTATCCGTGATTCTCATTAATGTACTGGCCTTTACTGTGGCCATGCTGCTTACGAAGGGGATTCGGGGAACCAACCTGTTCCGTACCGTATTTTTCATGCCAAACCTTATTGGCGGCATTATCCTGGGCTATATCTGGCAGCTTTTGCTAAACGGTATTCTGGCACAGTATGGAAAGACCTTGACCTATTCTTCCGTGTATGGATTCTGGGGTCTGGTGATTCTGGTGTGCTGGCAGCAGGTGGGCTATATGATGATTATTTACATTTCGGGCATTCAGAATATTCCCGGAGAACTCATAGAAGCGGCAAAAATCGACGGGGCAAACAAGAGACAGCTTCTGCGCCATGTAACCATTCCCATGGTCATGCCTTCTGTAACAATTTGTACCTTTCTGACGCTGACCAATGGCTTTAAGCTTTTTGATCAGAACCTGGCGCTGACCAACGGCGCGCCTTCCAATATGTCGGAACTGCTGGCTCTGAATATTTACAGAACTTTCTATGGCAGAACAGGCTATGAAGGCGTGGGTCAGGCCAAGGCCGTTGTATTCTTTGTACTGGTTGCCGTCATTGCGCTGGTACAGAACAGAATCAGCCGGAAAAAGGAGGTGCAGCAGTAATGAACCATGCAAGAAAAGCGAAACATGGCTGGATTCTTACCCTGTTTTTCTCCATTGTCAGTGTTTTGTATCTGTATCCCATTGTGCTGGTTGTGATAAACTCCTTTAAGAAAAAAGCCTATATCAGTCGGTATCCTTTCCGGATTCCCAGAGATAGGATGTTTGTGGGGCTGGAAAACTACGTAAGAGGACTGGAAAAAACAGGATTTCTGCCGGCCTTTGGCTGGACTGTGCTCATTACGGTGTGTTCTGTGGCGCTGATTATTCTGTGCTGCTCCATGTGTGCCTGGTATATCAGTCGGGTGAAGACACGGGGGACAAAAATCATTTATACGCTGTGCCTTTTTGCCATGGTTGTGCCTTTCCAGATGGAAATGTATACGTTGTCCAAAATCGCCAATATGCTGAAACTAGACAATCCCTGGGGGCTGGTGATGATTTATCTGGGCTTTGGAGCCGGGCTGGCGGTCTTTATGTTTACGGGATTTGTGAAGTCCATTCCCCTGGAAATTGAAGAAGCCAGTATGATTGACGGCTGTACGCCTCTGCAATGCTTTTTCAGGGTCGTGCTTCCGGTGATGAAGCCAACCTGCATTACCGTAGCCATTCTGGATGCCATGTGGATTTGGAACGATTATCTGCTGCCTGTGCTGGTACTGGATACGAAAAAATATAAGACCATTTCCATTGCCATTCAGTACTTAAAAGGCGGATACGGTTCTATTGATATGGGGGCTATGATGGGCGTGCTGGTACTCTCCATTATCCCGATTATTGTATTTTATCTGTTCTGTCAGAGATACATTATTGAGGGTGTGGTGGCAGGAGCCGTAAAGGGCTGACGCGTTGACAGAAATGGAAATCATGTTACAATAAAACAGACAGGACTGACGCAGCTTTCTGTGTCGGTTCTGTCTGTATTTTCCGTTAGCGAAAAGAAAAGGAAGGAAAGAACCATGTACACGATTTTGATTGTAGATGATGAAAAGATAGAGAGAAACGGAATGAAATTTCTTTTGAAAAGAGAAGCAGAAGAATTTCAGATACTGGAGGCATCCAACGGCAGAGAGGCTCTGGGAATTTTAGAAAAACAAAAGGCGGATATTCTTCTGACAGATATTAAAATGCCTTATATGAGTGGGCTGGAACTGGCCCGGCAGGTGTCTGAGAAACACCCGGCCATGAAAATGATTATGTTCAGCGGCTACAGCGATTTTTCCTATGCACAGAGCGCCATTCGCTACGGGGTGTCTGACTATATTTTAAAACCGGTAGATCCGGGGGAATTTTCCCGAACCATACAAAAGGCAGTGGGAGAAATTAACGGACAGAGAAAGGAACAGATGATACAGACCAGACAACAGGATTATCTGCAGCGTTTTTTTCTTCAGAATTATCTGTATACCGGGAAAATTGAGGGCGAGGGACAGTGGAATACAGAAGAATGGGAGCCGTATCATTACATGGTACTGGCAGAAACCTCCAGCAGCTTTTTTGAGGTGGAGGAAGAGATTTTTCGGGAAAAATTAAAAGCGGAAATTCATCGGAATTTTTATTATCTGAATCTAAATGCAGGGGAATCTCTCTTCTTTTTCCGGGAAAAATCCAGTGATTATGAATTGCTGTGCAGGCAGCTGTATCAGTTTTTTGGGCAGAATTATGAAGCGCAGTGCTGCTTTGCTGTAAGTAAAGAAATCCAGAATTTTCAGGAGTTTCCTCAGGTGTTTGCAGGCCTGGAGCAGCTTTTGGAAGAACAGTTTTACCAGCCCGGAAAGCATATATTCTCTTTAGAAGCACAGGAAAAAGAGCAGCAGGACATCTCTTCTTTGCAGGATTCAGAACTTCTGAAAAAGATTCTGGAAGACATTCATAACAAAGATATGCTGCACTTGAAGAAGCATTTTCGAACCCTTCGGGAAGTCTATCATCCGGAAAAATCCTATTCGGAAATGTATGTGAAATTTCTCTTTTCCAGTATTGTGAAGGGGATTTATGAAGTGATGGATTTGCCGGATGAGAAAAAGCTAAGCCGGGAAATTGACCGTCTTTACCGCTGCCGTCACTTAAAAGATGTGCTGGATATTACAGAGAAAGCAGTGGGAGATTTGGAGGGATTTCTGGCAGAAAATACAAAAGGAACCCGCAGCGAAGTCACCAAGGTGAAAAATTATATTTATGAGAATTATCAGGAAGATTTAAGCATTGATATGCTGGCAGAAAAGGTATATCTGTCTCCCGGATATTTAAGCAGTATCTTTAAACAGGAGACAGGTATGAACCTGAACCGGTTTATCAAAGGCTACCGTATGGACAAGGCCAGAGAACTGCTGGAATACAGCCCGAAGAAGATTTCTCAGATAGCCAGAGAGGTGGGATTTTCCAATAACTCCTATTTCTGCAGAAGTTTCCGGGAGCATTTTGGCATGACTCCGGAAGCATGCAGGAAGGGATTGGGAAAAGATGAGGAAGCTGCTGCAGAAATATAAAAATTTAAAATACCGCTATAAACTTACTGTAATTATGATTTTATGCAGCCTGATACCGGCTGCTGTTATCAGTGCTTATACGCTGTTGCGCACGGTGGATATGATGCGGGAAAAGGAGAAAGATACCCTGCAGCAGGTGGTAAACCAGTCCATGGAGAGCATTGAAAATAAGGCAGAGATTTATGGGAATCTGCTGCATTATCTGGCCTATTCCTCAGATTTACGCAGAATTATGGAGAAACAGTACGAGTCTGATTATGAGGCTTATCTGGAGTATACGGAAACAGCAGACCCTCTTCTTACGATGCCTCAGCTCTATCATGAGGAAATCCGGGGAATTACGCTGTATGCCTCCAATATTCAGGTAGAACATGGTTCTACGCTGGCTCCTTTGTCCACCGCCCAAAGCCAGCAGTGGTATGCACAGATATATCCTCAGGATACCATACAGTGGATTGTGCGCCAGGGAAATCCAAAAGAAATTCTGGCAGTGCGGAAGTTTTATAAGCAGGAAGAAATCCATGCACTGTTAGTCATTACCCTGGATTATGACAAACTTTTAGAACCCTTTGCCTCTGTGCTGGAAAATAACCAGGGCGGACTGATTACAGACGAAGAGGGAAATGTGATTTTTTCCGGCCGTGATATGGAACCGTCATTGACGCCGGAAAAAAAAACCTCTCTGATTTATCTGAAGGAACATTATGTGTGTACCGAAGCAAGGGCGGAGACTACAGGCTGGAACTTTTGCTTTTATCAGTCCCAACAGGTGATAGATGCTGCAGTGGCAAATTTAATGTGGGGAAATGTACCTGTACTGGCCGGATGTCTGGTACTGATTTTCCTGCTGGGATATTTCTTTTCCAGAGGTATGGTGGCACGGCTGGAGCAGTTGACAGAGAATATGAACCAGATTAACCTGGGACTTCGGCAGGTAACGGTGGTCAGCGATTCCAAAGATGAAATCGGCGTGCTTATCCGTACATTCCGGAGAATGATGAACGAGATTAATAAACTGATTTCCCAGGTGTATGAGGCAAAAATCCATCTGCAGAAAACAGAAATGCAGGCTTTGCAGGCACAGATAAATCCCCATTTTCTCTATAACTCCCTGTCTATTATTAATTGGAAGGCCATTGAAGCGGGAAATGATGAAATCAGCCAGGTAACGCTGGCCTTATCCACTTATTACCGTACCAGTCTGAACAAAGGGGAAACGATGACCATTGCGGCCAATGAACTGCGGAATATTGAGGCGTATCTACACATTCAGCTGGTCATGCATGACGACAGTTTTCAGGTGGAAAAGCAGGTAGAGGAAAAGATTTTAAGCTGTTCTGTGCCCAAATTGATTCTGCAGCCTCTTGTGGAAAATGCCATTGAACATGGATTGGATGTTTCGGAAAAAGAAGAGAAAAAGCTGAAAATTTCTGCGCTTTTAGAAGGGGGAGATTTGGTGTTTTTTGTGGAAGACAATGGTGCAGGAATGGAAGAAGAACAGGCGGAGTCCATGCTGACGTATCAGTCCAAAGGCTATGGCATGCGCAATGTCCATGACAGAATCCGGCTGCTCTATGGAGAAGAATCCGGGCTGAAGATTTACAGCAAAAAAGGAGAAGGAACCCGAGTAGAAATCCGGTTTCCGGCAGACCGGGAGGAGCATACGTATGAATAAAAACAGAAAAATTCGTGAATTTTTGATACTTGGCGCAGGCGTGTTGTGTCTTGGATTTTTCAGTTTTTTCTTTTGGAAAGATTCCTTAAAAAAGGAAAAGGCAGAGGGGAAAGAAACAGAAATTTCAGAAAAAGATAGGGAGAAATCCTGGGAAGAAGCTGCACACACACCTTATGGGGCTTATCCGGAAACCGTATACTATACCCTGGGAAAAATTTCGGGACGGGATAATTCTAATCTTCCGGCAGGGGATACCTATGAGGACAATGGCTATACCCGGTATTTGAGAAAAATGCTGAATATTCAGAATGAAGATGTTTTTGAACTGGAGGAAGGCAGCCAGTATGAGGAAGCTGTGGAAATGGCAGTTAAGGACAAAAACATGCCGGATATTCTGGTGGTAAAAGGCAGGGATACCTTACAGAAGTTAGCCAGGGAAGGGCGGATTGAAGATCTGACGGCTGTGTATGAGACGTGTACGACTCCCAGAATCAAAGAAATGTATGAAAGCTATTCCCATGGGCTTTTGGATTCTGCCCGCTTTGAAGGCCGTTTGTATGGTTTTCCGGACACGGTTATTGACCATGGTCCCACGTTGTTATGGATGCGGAAAGACTGGCTGGATAAGCTGGGACTTCAGGAACCGGAGAGCATGGAGGACGCCATGGCCTGTATTGGGAAATTTGTAGAAAAAGACCTGGCGGGAAACGGGGAAACCATCGGGCTGGCATGCAACACCCAGCTGGTAACCGGCAGTAATGCCAAATATTCGGCAGATGGGATTTTCACCATGTTTCACGCAAAGCCGAGGAAATGGATAGCAGGAGAGAGCGGAGAGATTACCTATGGCTCTGTTACAGAAGAGACCAAGTGTGCACTGGCTTATATGAACAGTCTGTACACAAAAGGAATTTTGGACAGCAAGTTTCTCCTGCGCACAGAAGACAACCTGACGGAACTCATTGCCGAAGGAAAATGCGGCGCTTTTTTCGGTAAGTGGTGGGCGCCTAACAATCCTTTGATGCAGTCCTACGACAGAGATAAGGAAGCCGTGTGGAAACCTTATTTTCTCACGGAGGAAGACGAAAATCAGGTGCAGGAATACGAAACTTATGATGACACTTTGTATGTAGCTGTGCGAAAAGGCTACGAACATCCGGAGATTCCTGCAAAATATATCAGCGTGATTTTTGATTACTCCCGGTATGATGATGGAAATGCAAATGAAGTCAACGAATATTTTTCCTTAAACGTAGACCCTACGGCAAGACCCATGAATATCAATGTGGATTACAAAGATGCCTTGTATCGTACCACCAGGCATATCAGAGAAGCTCTTGAGGGAGAGAAAAAGCCGGAGGCGTTGTCCGGATTGGAAAAGTCTTATTACACCACCTGCAAAGCCTATCTGGACGGCAGCCTGACTACAGCCAATGCCTGGGCGGCGTATACTTCACGCATTACAGCAGTAGGGCTTTTGGCGGATTCCGGTTTTGAAACGGCTCAGTCTCTGCCGTTACAAGGGGAAAATCCCGGACCGGAGGAAGACCTTCTGAAGCTGGAACAGCAGACTTTTATTCAGATTATATGTGGAGAAAAACCGGTGGGCTATTTTGATACTTTCGTGAAAGAGTGGTATGCGGCAGGAGGAAAAGAGATTACCCAGAAGGCCAGAACGGCAGTAAAGGAGGAAAAGGAATCATGAATATTCGGGAATTGGAATACTACAAAATGGTGTGTCAGCAGAAAAGCATTACCAAAGCAGCCCATGCCCTGTATATGACGCCCCAGGGACTGAGCAAGATTATTAAAAATATTGAAAATGAACTGGAGGCCACGCTTTTAAATCGAACTTCTTCCGGTATTACACTGACAAAATCCGGGGAATATCTGTATGAACATCTGGAAGATTTTCTTGTACCTTACCATCATATCTGCAGTGAAATCCGCTGCATTGAGCAGCGCTTCCTGCAGGGAGAGGGCAATGTGGCGTTTACGGTGGGAGATTCCAGCACCGGATATATGGATGCTACTTTTATGGAAAAGTTTGAGATTAAGCTGCTGGTAAACCGTGAGCATGCTCTTGCAAAAAAGGAATCTGTGAGCATTGCGGATTTAAAGGGAGAGCGTCTGTATCTTGAAAGCCCGGAATTCAGTATTCATCATCTGATTGTGGACAAATGCCGGGAGGCGGGGTTTGAACCGAACCTTGTGTTTGAAACCAGCGGTTTCAGCCTGTGCCATAAGATGGTGCAGCAAAACAAGGGGATTTCCGTAACCGTAGATTTTATTTTTGAGGACATGAAACAGGATTCCTTAGTCATGCTGCCCTTTTCAGACGGGGAGTATTTCTGGTCTACTTATATGCTCACCCGGAAAGGAAGTGTGCCAAATCCTGATATTTTGCTCTTTCACAATCATGTCATGCGCTGGCTGAAAATGATAGCTGAGAAGAAACTGATACGATAGCCGCAGGAATTTGCAGAAGGGGTATCACGAATTTGTTTAGGGGGTACAACCCTTTGTTGCTTATCAAAAAGGGAAGGCTATGATAGGATAAAGAGGAATTCACAAATAATATACTTCTTAAAAGGAACTGCCGCCGGGATTGGCGGCGGTTTCTTTATGCGTCGAAAACGAAGAATCCTGCGATGTCATTGTGGCCGATTTGCGGAAAGAATAGCTACAAAATCCTGCGGCTGTGTGGTATAATCAGAACAATAATACAATACACGAACAAGTGATAAAAGTTAGATTATGGCAGGAAAAAGAAAATGGTGATTCGGAAATATCAGCCCTCTGACTGCAAAGAACTGACAGAGTTATTCTATCATACGGTTCACACAATCAATGCGAAAGATTATACAAAAGAACAGTTAGACGTATGGGCTACAGGACAGGTAAACTTAGAAGAATGGAATCAGAGATTTCAAGAGCATTACAGCGTGGTTGCAGAGGGAAATGGAGTTCAGACAGGTTTTGGAGATATCGATGAAACGGGATATCTTGACCACTTATATGTCCACGCAGACTATCAGAGAAAAGGGATTGCTGCGGCTCTTTGCCGGGAGTTGGAGCAGGCCGTTTCAGGAAAAATTGTTACCCATGCTTCGATTACAGCAAAACCTTTTTTCGAGAAAAGAGGTTTTCAGGTGGTTCGTGAGCAGCAGGTAGAGAGACAGGGGATTTTCCTTACAAATTTTGTTATGGAGAAGAGATAAAATTTTCAATTTACGGAGGTACTTATAGATGCAGCATGAATGTAAAATAACAGTATTAGAGACAAAAGTATTTACAGATTACCAGGAAAAATATCTGGCGAATCCCCGGTCAGGCCCGTGTCCCTGCTTTAAAGAGGGAGATACCTTTGTCTTAAAAAGAACCAGTGAACGTGATGATTTTTATCATTTGATGAATGGGAAATTCTGTGGCGAGGCATGGGATGCCATCAGCAGATATGTGTACACAGCTTTGCAGGGTGGTTCAATCATGCATAAATGGACAAACGATGAGCGAATGATGATTGCCTGCTGTAATGATGGCACCAGACCGGTTATTTTCAAAATTGAAAGAATTGATATTCCTGAAACAGAGGAAGAGAGCGCGTGGCTTGAAAAACAAAACTTTAAAAATACTGTGGAAGAGGCTTATACGGGGTGAGAAATAATAAACGCAGGAGTTTTTGTATGTCCTAACTGAGATAAAAAAGAAGGGTTTTGATGAAAAAGATAATAGAGAAATTAGATGTGTACTTAAATAACATAAAAATAAAGAAAAAGATTTTTCTCCTCTATTTCTATTGTATAATGATTCCCCTAGTTGTTACAGACACCGTTATTTGCGGGATGTTTATTCATGATGAAGAAGAGGGGAGAAAAACCAGACTGAAAAATATGGTGAAATCCGTGGAATATATGTTAAGCGGTGATGCAGATAAGGCAGCAGCCTTATCTGAAAACATATATTTCAATAAATATATTAACGAATTCCTGAATCAAGAATTTTCATCAGGGCTGGATTATTATAATCAATACCAGGAACTTTTAAAAGATTCTTTGTTTGAAAGTTCCCTGGGAATCAGCAATGTTGTGATTACTATGTATACAGATAATCCGACTGTAGTAAACGGAGGGAAGTTCTGGAAAATGGAAAGCATTACGAATGAATCTTGGTATCAGGAATTTACACAGTCGCAGCAGGAAATGCAGATGTATTTTTACTATGACAATTCTCAAATTACAAAGTTTGCGTCTATTCGGAAGGTTTCTTTTGTACGAAAACTGAACCGCTATAAACGAGATCCGTATGAGAAATTGCTTAAAATTGACCTGGACTATGTAGGAATCAATGAAAATCTGGTGCAGTCAAATTATGAGGATGAGGTATATGTATGTGATGGTGAGAAGATTATTTTCTCTAATCGTTACGATATGAACACACAGCAGGATTTTGAGAAAATCACAGATGTCCGTAGAAAAGAAGAAGAGTATGTGGAAGAATTTTCTCTGTTTGGACAAGAATTAGAGATTTATGCAGTACCCCAGGAGGATAGTTTTTTCCGTGGGATTTATAGACATTGGCCGGCGATTGCTCTTTTGATTTCTTTAAATATACTTATACCTTATGCTATGCTACGGCCTCTTAGAAGAACCTTTACAGACAGGTTGGAAATTTTAAACAAAACCCTGAGCTATAGGAATCAAGGAAAATTAGAAGAAATTCAGGGGATTCAGGGTACAGATGAAATTGCATTTCTTATGCGTAATTATAACAGTATGGTGCAGGAAAATAATCACCTTATAGAAACCGTATATAAAAGCCGTTTGAAACAGCAGGAAATTAATATTGCCAGACAGAAGGCAGAACTTTTAGCTCTTCATGGTCAAATTAATCCTCATTTTCTTTTCAATGTGTTAGAAAATATAAGAATGAGAAGTGTATTAAAACAGGAATACGAAACAGCAGAGATGATTGAGCAGCTTTCTATTATGGAGCGCCAGTATGTAGAGTGGGGAACCGATTTACTGACAATTCAAGAGGAAAGTCAGTTTGTGGAATCGTATTTAAAATTGCAAAAATACCGATTTGGAAGCCGTTTGTCTTATTCTATTGAAATTCAGCAGGAATGCAGCGGATATAAGATTCCCAAACTATCGTTGGTAACGTTTGTAGAAAATGCCTGTGTCCACGGAATTGAAGATAAGGCGGCGCATTGTTGGATTTTTGTAAAAGTATTTACAAAACAAGAGTATTTATATATGGAAATCGAAGATACAGGAAGTGGAATTTCAGAGGCATACCTCTCCACACTCAGAGACAGGATGGAACATGCAAGTATTGAAATGCTGAAGCAAAGCGGAAGAGTGGGCGTAGTGAATGCATGTCTCAGATTAAAAATGTTTACAGATGGAAATGTAAAATTTACGCTGGAAAGTGAAGAAAATGTGGGAACCATAGTGACCATTTCCGTTCCGGTGCAATTTCTAAATAGGGAGGCAGAGAAAGATGCTAAAAGTTCTGATTGTTGAGGATGAGCAATATATTGCACAAGGACTTTCCATGTTAATTGACTGGGAAAGCTGTGGATATGAAATTGCAGGTACTGTTTATAATGGACAGGATGCAATTGATTTTTTGCAGGATACTCAGGTGGATTTGATTTTGTCTGATATTAAGATGCCGGTTATGGATGGAATTACGCTTTTGAAAAGAATCCGGGAGGAAGAAATTTCAGAGGCATTTTTTGTTATTTTAAGTGGGTATGGAGATTTTGCTTATGCACAGCAGGCTATTAAGTATAAATGTACAGACTATATTTTAAAACCTATCCAGAGACAACAGCTATATTCGCTTTTGGAGAAAGTGAGCACTTTATATAAAAAACAGAAACGAAAAGAAATAGAGCAGAAAAAAATGGGCCGAGCCTATTTTGTAAGATATATTCAGGCATTACTGTTGGGCCGTGGAGATGAGGAGGCATTGGTTTATGTGAATAAAAAACTCTCTTTTTCTGACCGGATTCGGTATATTCACATGGAGTTAGAAGATGAGGAACACAGTCTGGAATTTCAGAAAATGAGGACTTATCAAAAAGCAGTGTATCAGAATTGCAAAGCTTATCTGGGGCCAGAAAAAGAAGATTTGGTGTTTATGGATATTGTAGGGCGTAAGGAATGGCTGGATATTGGGTTCTTATATGACGTAAGCATTGCTCATGAGTTTGGAATGGAAGAAGAGGAATATTTAAGGAGTTTTCTCGGGAACATTAGCCAGGATTTGCCTATTCAGGTTCGGAGTTATGTGGGGGATACAGTAAGTTCGGTGAAAGACATTTCTGAATCTTTCCGGACTGCTATTCTGGCCAGAAGCTTTCATGTATTTCAAGTGGATAAAAATATTCTGTATTATTCAGAAGAAAAAACAGAAGCTGGTGGAAAGATTATTAATAAGGCTAGTATTGAAGAATTATTAAAAGCAGTAGAAGAAAATGATGCTTTGAAGATTGAGAAAAAAGCCAGGATTGTATATGAAGAACTAAATCAGCAGAATATGAATTTAGAAATGACCCAGATGAATATGAATTATCTGCTGGTAAATTTGGCTCATTTAGGATTGGGGCAGGATGACAGTCTGAATCAGGATGAAATTATACAATATATCCAGAAAAATGTATTTGAAAACAGTGTACTTAGAGGCGGGAAAGAAAATTTCCAGAGGTTTATGCAGGAATATGGAGAATATTTAGGAGAACTGCGAAAAAACACTTCACGAGGAGTTTTGGGATGTGTAGAAAAGGAAATACGGGAACGTTATCAGGAGAACCTTACCTTAAAAGAATTCAGTAAAAAATATTTTGTCAACAGTGCTTATTTGGGGCAGATGTTTCGCAAGCAATATGGGGTCTCCTTTAAAGAATATCTGAATCATTATAGAATTGAAAAAGCAGCAGACTGTCTGTTGCATACGGATGATAAGATTTATCAGATTGCAGATAAGGTAGGCTACCGAGATTTAGATTATTTTATTAATAAATTTATTGCAGTGAAGGGATGTACCCCTACCAACTATAGAAAAAAGGCAAAATGTGGGGTATAAGTATGTGAAAAGCAGGATAAATTTTCATGATTCTATAAAGAACTGAAATTTGTCCTGCTTTTTGCTGTTGTTTGTCGGGTTGTAAGGAGAAACAAAACTGTTAAAATTAGAGTATCAAAAAACAGGAGGAACGTAATATGAAAAGAAAACAGATGTTAGCCTTTGGACTTACAATTGCTATGGCAGCATCACTTCTCGCTGGATGTGGAGGAGAAAAAAAGGACAAGGAAAAGGAAGAAGGAGGAATAAAAGAGTTTACAGCGTTTTTCGCTGTACCTGGTACAGAAATCAATGATGATAATGAAATCCAGGAAAAAATCGCAGAGATTACCGGGGCGAAATGTAAAGAAACCTGGCTTACCGGACAGACAGCAGAAGAAGCAGTTGGAACCATGATTGCAGGTGGGGAATATCCGGACTTTATTGACGGTGGCGATGCCATGGAACAGTTATATGAAGCAGGAGCATTAGTTCCACTGGATGATTACATAGACGATTATCCTAATATCAAAGAATATTATACAGAAGAGGAGTGGGACAAACTTCGCAAAGATGATGGGCATATTTATTGGATTCAGCAGTTCGGACATATCTATGGAGAGGAAAAAGCAACTACCCATAATGATGAAGCATTCTGGATTCAGGCTCGTGTGCTGGAATGGGCAGGATACCCAGAAGTAAAAACTATGGATCAGTATTTTGACTTAATTGAGGCATACCAGGAAGCAAATCCTACTATGGAAGATGGAACGGAGAATATTCCATATACCATTCTTTGTGATGATTGGAGATATTTCTGCCTGGAAAATGCACCAATGTTCCTGGATGGTTATCCAAATGATGGATGCGTTATGGTAGATACAGACAAACTTCAGGTTATGGATTATAATACGTCTCCCACAGCTGTAAAATATTTCCAGAAATTAAATGAAGAGTACAAAAAAGGAATTATAGACCCGGAATCCTTTACACAGACTTATGATGAATATATTGCAAAATTATCTACGGGACGTGTTCTGGGAATGATTGATCAGTGGTGGGATTTTGCATACTCTGTAAATGATTCTTTGAAGCAGCAGGGATTAAATGATCAGGGCTGTGATTACATACCGCTTCCAATTACCATTGAAGAAGGAATGAAAAACCAGTGGCACAACTCAGGAGGCGTTCTCAATGTGGCAAGCGGACTGGCTATTACAACAGACTGTGACGATGTAGAAGGCGCGCTTCAGTTTATTAACGACCTTTTAGGACAGGAAGTTCATGATTTACGTTACTGGGGCGTTGAAGGTGTAGATTATGATGTAGACGAGAATGGAGAATATTATCGCACAGAAGAAATGAGGACTCAGGCCTCTGATACGGCTTATAAAGCCTCTCATTTGTGCACGTATTCATATTTTCCACAATATTCAGGAACCAGCAGAGATGGCATCAATGCCATGTCACCACAGAATCAGCCAAGAGAATTTTTTGACGGATTAAATGATGACGTTAAAAAATGCTTTGAAGCATATGGAGCGGAAACTTATGTAGATATGTTGGGAACAAGCGAAGCTCCCGGACCATGGTATCCATTGTATTCCTTTAGTGGTACATTGACAACCAGCACACCGGGAGGTATAGCATGGACCAAGATGGGAGAGGTCAAACATGAGTATTTACCTAAAGTTGTGATGGCAGAAGACTTCGATCAGGCATGGGATGATTATATGAAGGTTTATGAAGACTGCAATCCACAGGCATTTTTAGATGAAATGCAGGCGGAACTGGAACGTAGAATAGAAGAACATGAAAAATACGAATAAAAAATAGAAAACAGAACATAGAGGCTGTCGCTTTAATGTGACAGCCTTACCTTTAAAGAAAAGGAGTGACATTATGACATCGGCGGCAAAACGTAGAAAAAAAGAAAACGTGATGGATCCGGTTCCGAAGATTACGTGGAAAGAAATAAAGAGACAAAAAGTGCTGCTTTTATGGTCAGTGGTGATTGTAATATATGGAATTATTTTCTGCTATCTGCCTTTAGGCGGATGGATTATGGCTTTTCAGGATTATAAACCAAAAGACGGGCTGTTTCATTCTGCGTTTATAGGACTGGAAAATTTTAAATTTTTGTTTTCAGATGCAACGTTTTTGAGAGTTATCCGGAATACACTGGCCATGGGAGTCATTAACTTGGCATCTACCTTTGTGATGGCGATTGTATTTGCTATTTTGCTAAATGAGGTAAAGGCAAAAGGTGGCAAAAAAGTAGTGCAGACCATTTCCTACCTGCCTCACTTTTTGTCATGGATTGTAGTAACTGGTATCCTTCATGATGTGTTATCAGGGACTGGAATTGTAAATGAAATCCTTATGAGATTGAATATTTTGGATCAGCCTTTAAACTTTTTCGCTCATCCTAAATTTTTCTGGCCTATTGTAGCATTTGCAAATGTCTGGAAAGAGACAGGGTGGAACGCCATTATTTACTTGTCTGCTATTACCGCCATTGATCCATCTTTGTATGAAGCTGCCAGTATGGATGGTGCAGGACGTTGGGCAAAAATCAAGCATGTAACACTGCCTGGCATTAAGCCAACGATTATGATTTTGCTTCTCATGAACGTTGGAAATGTTTTAAATGCAGGTTTTGAAATCCAGTATCTGTTAGGAAACGGATTAGTACAAAGTGTATCTCAGACCATTGATATCTATGTATTGAAATGGGGTATCAGCCAGGGAAATTATGCACTTGGTACGGCAGCAGGTATTTTCAAGAGCCTTGTAAGTATTGTTCTTATTGTTATCGCCAACCAAATTGCTAAAAGGCACGGGGAAGAACGATTATTCTGACAGAAAGAGGTGGATAAATAAATGAAGAAAAAATCGACAGCGGATAAGGTATTTGTTGTCTTGAATACGATTTTTATGATTGTCTTTGTAACCATAACATTATATCCGGTATTAAATACACTGGCAATTTCACTCAATGACGGAACAGACGCCCTTAGGGGAGGTATCTACTTATTGCCAAGAAAATGGACGCTGAAAAACTACATTACGATTTTGCAGAAAGATAATCTGATTACAGGAGCTTATATTACAGTGCTGCGAACTATTATTGGTACTATGCTGGCGCTGTTTAGTAATGCAATTCTGGCCTTTATTGTTAGCAGAAAGCGCTTTTTGTTTAAGCGTTCCCTTTCTTTATTTTGGGTTATTACCATGTATGTTAATGGAGGAATGATTCCTGTTTTCTTGCTGTATAAGAATTTAGGTTTGACCAACAGCTTTATGGTTTATGTAATCCCGGGAATGCTCAGTGCATTTAATATGCTGGTAATCCGTACATATATGAATGGCATACCGGATAGTCTGGAAGAATCGGCACAACTTGACGGAGCAGGATATACTACTATTTTTCTGAAGATTATATCACCATTATGCAAACCGGTTTATGCAACCGTGGCATTGTTTGTAGCAGTAGGCCAATGGAATTCCTGGTTTGATGCCATGCTCTATAACAGAATGAGTCCGGAATTTACTACACTTCAGTATGAGTTAATGAAACTGCTGTCTTCTGTAACCAATCAAGGAAGTTCAGCAGAAGCCATGAAAAATGCTATTGGAACCGTAACTCCTACTTCCGTCCGTGCGGCAGCTACTATTTTAACCATGCTACCGATTATCTGTCTGTATCCGTTTTTGCAGAGATATTTTGTAACAGGACTTACCATTGGCGGGGTAAAGGAGTAAATAATGAGTATAAATCCTATTTTGAACATGGATTTTCCAGACCCGGATGTGATTCGGGTAGAGGATACCTATTATATGGTAAGTACCACCATGCATTTTATGCCAGGATGTGTGATTCTCAGGTCTTATGATTTAAGAAACTGGGAGATTGCCGGCCATATTTATGACAGTCTGGATGGTACGAAAGGACAGCGTCTGCAAGATAAGAGAGGTATTTATGGGAAAGGTATGTGGGCTGCTTCTATACGGTATCATAAAAATAAATTTTATGTATGTTTTGCGGCAAATGACACAGGGAAAACCTATCTGTACCACTCGCACACCATTTCCGGTAATTGGAAAAAACAAGAAATAGAAGGTTTTTATCATGACTGTTCTCTGTTGTTTGATGATGATGACAGAGTGTATCTTGTATACGGCAATACAGAGATTCATTTAACAGAACTGGATAGAAATCTAAAAGGGCCGAAAGAGAATGGGATAGACAGAATCATTGTGAAAGAACAGGGAACCTATAGATTAGGGTATGAAGGAGCGCATTTTTATAAGATTCATGGAAAATATTATGTGTTCCTCATACATTCATCTGGTGAAGAATGGTTCAGACGG
The DNA here is from genome assembly GCF_038739805.1 of Blautia acetica. NCBI lineage: Bacteria > Bacillati > Bacillota > Clostridia > Lachnospirales > Lachnospiraceae > Blautia > Blautia acetica. The sequence goes on from NZ_JBBEWO010000002.1 coordinate 212,983, forward strand.
GAGGCCTGTTTTGTATCGGACAGTATCGAAGGAACCTTTACCGGAGGAGATGTTCTGGCAGATGATTTAAACTATTGCCATCAGGGTATTGCACAAGGAGGAATTGTGGATACGCCGGATGGAGAATGGTATGGGGTTCTGTTTCAGGACAGAGGTGCAGTGGGAAGAATTCCGGTACTGGTTCCTGTGAAATGGGAAAATGACTTTCCTGTGTTTGGTAAACATGGCAGAGTACCGGAACGAATTGAAACAAAAAGTAGCAGGCCCGAATATCAATATACTCCTTTATTTTCCAGTGATGATTTTCAGTATCTTCCAGACAAAAATGGAAAAATTTCATTAAAGGAAGTGTGGGAATTTAACCATCAGCCGGACTCCTTGCACTGGTCAATTGCAGATGGGGAATTTCGAATCCAGTCTGATAAACTCTGTACAAAACTGGAAGAGGCAGTCAACACACTTACTCAGAGAACACGATATCCTAAGTGTGAAGCAGAAGTGACGATAAATGGAAGCGACATGAATGTGGGAGATTATGCCGGAATTAGTGCATTTTTAGGATGTTTCGGATTTGTGGCATTGAAAAAAGAAGAAGATCATATGTCTCTGGTTATGGTAGGAAAGCAGGAAGAGGATGAATCCCTGAATGGAAAGAAAAACTGGGATGCAGGCACAGAGTATGAAAAAATACGAATACCGTCAGATTATGTGAGATTAAAGGTAGCAATTGATTTTGAATATAAGAAAGATGAAGCAGAATTTTTTTATGAGACAGCAAAAGGATGGAAGAAAATTGGAAGAACACAGAAGCTGTATTTTAAAATGGACCACTTCTGCGGATGCCGGTTTGCACTTTTCATGTATTCTACACGTGTTACTGGGGGAAGTGCTGGATTTACCAATTTTATCTATACATAAACATCAGATTACAGAGTAGGAAGGAATCAGGAAGATGTCAGGAGCGTTTGAAACAGAAAATTATAGAAATTTATTCAAAGAGTATGGCTATCCGGAAGAAAAAATTGAGAAAAAATTGAAGGATGCTTTTGAAACTGTTTTTTATGGAACGGAGGCAGAGCGGTTTTATCATGAGGTCGGGGAGGATATGGGCTATCTGGAAGATACAGGAAATCATGATGTCCGCACAGAGGGAATGTCTTATGGAATGATGGTTTGTGTTCAGTTAAATAAAAAAGAGGAATTTGACCGTATCTGGAAATGGGTAAAAACTTATATGTGGATGAGCGAAGGCGCAGGACGCTATTATTTCCGCTGGTCCTGCAGCACAGAGGGAAGTCCGAATTCTGATGGCCCGGCTCCGGATGGAGAAGAATTCTTTGCTATGTCATTATTTTTTGCTTCTCACCGCTGGGGTGACGGTACAGGAATTTTTAACTATAGCCAGGAAGCGAAAAACATTTTAAAAGAATGTGTACACAAAGGAGAAAATGGAAATTTGGGAGAACCTATGTGGGATAGAGAAAACAAATTGATTAAATTTATTCCAGGGGTAGACTTTACAGACCCCTCTTACCATCTTCCACATTTTTATGAATTATTTGCATTATGGGCAAACAAAGAAGACAGGGAGTTTTGGAGACAGGCAGCACAGGCCAGCAGAACATATCTTCATTGTGCCTGTCATCCGGATACAGGATTGTCACCAGAATATGGTGAATACAATGGAGAACCTCATACCGGACATGTAGAACAGTTTGGGCGCCACGACTGGTACTATAGTGATGCTTATCGTACGATAGCAAACATTGGTTTAGATACCTTATGGTTTGGGAAAGACCCATGGCAGAAGGAAATTGCTCAGACTTTCCAGGAATTTTACTGTGTCAAGCAAAAAGGCCACTGGGATGGTGTGTTTCTTATCGATGGAACAAGATTAGAAGAAAAAGCTCTGCATCCGGTAGCTGTAGTTGCAGTAAATGCTCAGGCATCTCTTGCAGCAGATGGGGCATATTCCAGGGAATGTGTGGAAAAATTCTGGAACACACCCCTTCGAACAGGAGACAGGAGATATTATGACAATTTCCTGTATCTGTTCGCACTAATGGCACTAAGTGGAAATTATCGTATTTGGAAATGAGGAATGGGAATATGAGAGGACCTGTGGCACCAAAAAATCCGGAAAAAAAGCGGGCGGGTTTTTATATTATGAGAGAAAAAGAAGTTTTCGGCGCACCTCAGGAAGACGGAAGCGGCGTCCAGTTTTTATATGAATCAGATGGGAGATTAGTAAACAGTGCCAGGATTGTGGGAAATATACAGGACGAAGAAATGCTGAGCTGTTTAAAAAGTGTAGAAGGATTTCGGAGTCTGGTGCATAGTATTGGGGTAAGCATAGACGCCGAAACACCGGAAGAGGATATTGAATTTGTATTTCAAATGTATGGAAAACAGAATCTTTACGGCGGCGGGACTGCTATAAAACTATCTTTAAAGGGAAATGGCATAGAGCAGAAGATTTTACTGGAGCAAATTAAATGGTCTGAGGATGACAAGGAACCTGGGCAGATTCGGTTTCGATTCCCAAAACCAGGCCAAAAGGCGAAAGTAAGTGTGATGCTTTATGTACAGAATGGATTCCAGGTTCCAGAACAAGGTGAGGAAGTTACACCGAATCTGACAGGAGAAGCAGCAGAATCTATGATTGCCAGATCTCTTTTGTCACTGGGAAATCCTTTTCGTATGAAAAAAGTCATAGAAAAAGCAAAACAGGGAGAGGATGTCACCCTGGCTTTTATAGGAGGCTCGATTACTCAGGGGGCCGGTGCGGTGCCTATTCACCGGGAATGCTATGCATGGAAGACCTGCTGTGCTTTCAAAGATAGATTTGGCGTCGGGGAAAATGTACATTATCTGAAAGCAGGAGTAGGGGGGACTCCTTCGGAACTGGGAATGATACGGTTTGAAAGAGATGTGCTAAGGAAACAGGAGAAGCCGGATTTGATTGTCATAGAGTTTGCCGTGAACGATGAAGGGGATGAGACAAAGGGTGTATGCTATGAAAGTCTGGTACGAAAGGTTTTGCAGCTTCCCTGGAATCCGGCAGTTATCTTGTTGTTTTCCGTATTTGCAAATGACTGGAACCTGCAGGAGCGGTTAAGTCCGGTGGGATATTATTATCATTTGCCTATGGTCAGTGTCCGGGATGCAGTATCTCCCCAATTTGGATTGCCAAAGGAGCAGGGTGGGGTGATTTCCAGAAATCAATTTTTCTATGATATGTTTCATCCATCGAATCTGGGACACCTAATTATGGCAAAATGCCTGGATTATCTGTTTGAAGCAGCAGATAACAGTTTGGCTGGAAGCGAAGACAGCAGTATCTTACAGGAAAAATGTACTCCTGTTTTAGGCTGCGACTTTCAGGATGTACAACTTTTAGACCGGAAAAGCTTATGCCAGGATGCTGTTATCTGCTGTGGCAGTTTTGATGGTACAGACTGTGATTTGCAGTGTGTAGAAATGGATTTGGATCTTACACCCACACCCCAGTTTCCCTATAACTGGCAGTACAGAGGAGAAGAACTTATACGGGAGATGATTCCATTTACCATGGAGATTACCTGTAAAAGCCTTCTTCTGGTGTTTAAAGATTCTGGGGAAACCAATGCAGGTAAGGCAGAGGTTTATGTGGATCACAAACAGATTCTCACAGCAAATCCCCTCGAAAATGGTTGGACACATTGTAATGCAGTCATTCTTTTTAAAGGGAAAGAGACAAAAACACATAACATAACTATACGGCCGGCACAGGGAGAGGAAAGAAAGAATTTTACCATTCTTGGGTTCGGCTATGTAAAATAAAGCGTCAATATTTAGGAGGTACATATGCTGAAAACCAATAATCCCATTTTAAAAGGTTTTTATCCCGACCCATCCATATGTAGGGTAGGGAAAGATTATTATTTAGTAAACTCCAGCTTTTCTTATTTTCCTGGAGTTCCTTTATTTCACAGCCGAGATTTGGCTCACTGGGAACAAATAGGAAATATTCTGGACAGACCGGAGCAATTATCCTTAGACGGGGGAGAAATTTCCAGAGGCATTTTTGCCCCGGTAATTCGTTGGAATAATGGAACTTTTTATATGATTACTACAAATGTGGATCAGGGGGGAACTTTTGTGGTTACATCTAAGACACCACAGGGTCCATGGTCTGATCCTTTTTATTTGGGAGAGAACGCCAAAGGAATTGATCCCAGTTTGTTTTTTGACGAAGATGGAACCTGTTATTATGTGGGAACACGACCAAACAGCAATGGGGTTCAATATAACGGAGACTGGGAAATCTGGCTTCAGGAATTAGATTTGGAAAATATGCGCCTTATAGGGGAAAGCAGAACTATTTGGAAGGGTGCCATGCAAAATGCTATTTGGCCAGAAGGTCCTCATTTGTATAAAATGGGGGAATATTATTATTTGTTCCATGCTGAGGGAGGAACAGCAGAGGAGCACTGTATTTGCGTTGCACGAACTAAAAGTCTTGAGAAGCCCTTTGAAGGATGTCCCCGCAACCCAGTGTTTACCCACCGGCATTTAGGACGGAATTATCCTGTAACATGTGCGGGACATGGGGATTTAGTAGATGATGGAAAGGGCAATTGGTATATAGTAATGCTGGCCTGCAGAAGATGCAAGGGATGCAGCAGCATGGGCAGGGAAACTTTTCTGGCGAAAGTCCAGTGGGAAGATGGCTGGCCGGTAATCAATCCAGGTATTGGAAAATTGGAAGAGTGGTTGGAACTGCCACAAGAACCTGTGCGTTTCCCAAGAGAGGCGGGAGAGAATCTGTTTTTTCAATTTTACGGAAACCAACTGCCGAAAGAACTGGTGAGTATTTACGGAAGAGATTCTCATATGTATTCATTACATGCAAGGCCAGGTTTTCTGCGCTTACAGGCAGGAAGACATCACGTAGGGGAAAAAGCCAGAAGCACTTATCTGGGTGTGCGGCAAATGGGCTATACCTTCACAGTATCTGCAGGATTGGAATTTATACCCAAGGACAGCCATAGTGGAGCCGGAGTTTTATTGTTCCAAAATCATCGGAACTTTTTGAGGGCAGAAATACGGAATGAGAATGAAGAGCGTACCATCAGTGTAATAGAAACTATAGATGGGCAGGAACGGGTATTGGGTACTGCATCTATCTGTGAAGGACTGATAGAAATCCTGTTTCAGGCAGAGGAACAAGTGGGAAGGATTTACATAGTACAAAACGGGGAGACACGGCCTGTTGCGGAAGCAGTGGACTTACGGCCTTATAGTACTGAATACGCAGGCGGTTTTGTGGGGTGTACAATGGGAATGTATGCTTCCGCTTATGGAAAAGAAAGCCAGGATTATGCAGACTTTGCCTGGTTTATTGTGAAACAATAAAATATAGTAGTACACTTGAAATTATGAAGAAAAAGGAGAAACTGTTATAGTGAAATAGCTTCTCCTTTTTTGTATAAGTCCTCTAAGAACCTGCCGTGTCTGTATGGACAAATACTTAATGGGTAAGTACATCAATTGCCAGATTATTCAGCTTGCACAGCGTGTTTACCACGGCAAAAATCAGCACAGCCCCCAGCTTGGCCGTAGTATTATCCTGGTCAAACCGAGGGGAAATTTCGCAGATGTCAAAGCCTCTGACCTGGCGGGTTCTCAGGATATGTTTCAGCAGAGGAAGCACCGCTTCCGGATCCAGTCCCAGGGTCTGTGTGGCACTTACGCCTGGCGCAAATGCAGAAGAAAATACATCCGTGCAGATGGTAATATAAGCAGAATCACATTCATACAGGAAAGTGTCGATTTTCTCCAAAACGACCGAATAATTGGAGGTTTGAATTTCCTTTGCCAGAATATAATCCGCTCCGATTTCCTTCGCGTATTTGAACAGGCTGACCGTGTTGCTGTGTTCCTGGATTCCCAGAGGCAGATAGTGATAAGCAGCTTGTTCTTTTTTATAAATATCTGCAATCTGACGGAACATGGAGCCTGAAGACGGGCCATGCTCATAAGGTCTTAAATCAAAATGCGCGTCAAAATTGATAATGCCCATATCCAGGGATTCCTTTTTTTTCTTCAAATCGGCGAACTGTCCCTGAAAGTGCCCGAAAGTGGTTTCGTGGCCGCCGCCCAGAACAATGGGAAACAGGTTCATATCCAGAATTTTCTCCACAGCAAGTCCCAAAAGACGCTGTCCCTCCTCCATGCAAATCTCCTCACAGAGAATGTTTCCGGCATCGTAGAACTTTACTTCCTGGGAAAATGTACAAGGGAAATTTGACATTTGTGTCCGGATAAAATCCGGTGCAAGAGCGGTTCCTATACGGCCTTTATTTCGTTTTACCCCCTGCTCACTGCAAAAGCCTATAAACGCAAATCCAAGTTTCCCGTTTTCTATTTCTGTAACTTCGTTTAAATCTAATGGCTGTACCCACTGATGCCAGCGGAAAGCATCGTAATCTGTGGTGCTGTCCACCCGGCCTTTCCAGCAGTCCATGGCCGCAACATAATTGGTCAATCGCATAGTTTTTGAATCCTCCTCGAAGCAGTTATTTTTCCTGAACTTTTTATATCTTATTGTACCATAAGGGACAGTTGGCTGTATAGCGGAAAAAAGTCAAATACTTTTGTATCAATCATTGGTTGATACCTTCAATAAACCGTTGATAGGAAACTTTGACGGAGATTGTTATAATATAGACAAACAAAAATAGTTGGAGGTAGAGATGAGTATATTCAGATTGACAACCATTGAAGAATTTGAACAGGCCACGGAAAGACTTCTGGAAACAGGACAGAAGGTAGGGGCGGATTCCTGGCAGGCCAGAGTGAAGAACCAGACGCCCCACTGTAAGTTTGGAGAAGAGGGTATCTGCTGCCGTATCTGCACCATGGGCCCATGCCGTATTACCAAAAAGGCACCGAGAGGTATCTGCGGCTGTGATGCCCACGGTATTGCAGGACGAAATTTTCTGCGTTTTACAGCCGGAGGCGCAGCAACTCATTCAGATCACGGAAGAGAAATCTGCCATACCCTTCACGCAGCTTCCCCGGATGGCAATTACCAGGTAAAAGATCCGGAAAAACTTATGCGCATTGCAAAAGAATGGGGCGTGGAAACAGAGGGAAAAGACATTTATGATTTGGCACATGAGATGTCCGAACTGGCTCTTTTGGAGTACGGAAAGCCATTTGGCGTACAGCGCTGGTTAAGCAGAGCGCCGGAACACACCCGGAAACTGTGGCAGGCCGCAGAGCTGGAGCCGAGAGCCATTGACCGGGAAGTTTCTACCGCTATGCACATGACCCATATGGGCTGTTCCTCCAAACCGGAAGCACTGGTAAGACAGGCTCTGCGTGCAGGTATGTCGGATGGCTGGGGTGGTTCTATGTGCGGGACGGAATTTTCCGATGTGCTGTTCGGCACGCCAAAAGCAGTGGACACGGAAGCAAATCTTGGGGTTATGAAAGAAGACCAGGTCAATATCATTATTCATGGACATGATCCAAGTCTGTCAGAAATGATTTGCGAATATGCAGAAGACCCGGAAATGATTGCCCTTGCAAAATCTTTGGGAGCGACGGGTATTCAAGTGGCAGGTGTCTGTTGTACATCCAATGAAGTCGCTATGCGAAGAGGTGTTCCTATGGCAGGAAATTTCCTGCAGCAGGAGAACGTGGTACTGACGGGGGCCTGCGAAGCCATTGTGGTAGATATGCAGTGTATTTTTCCGGCCCTGGGTCCATTGAGCAAATGTTTCCATACGAAATTTATCACCACTTCTCCCATCGCACAGATGCCGGATTCTGATTTTATCCGTTTTAATGCCAAGACAGCAGGGGAAAATGCAAAGCAGATTGTACGCATGGCAGTAGAAAACTTTGTCAACAGAAAGCAGGATTTGGTACATATTCCCCAGATGAAGCAGAAAGCCACAGTCGGTTATTCTGTAGAGGCTATTATCCATGCACTGGATGGTGTGGCAGCAGGACAGGGAGAAGCGCTGGGCACTACCAAACCTTTGCTGGATTGCATTACCTCAGGTGTATTGAGAGGCGCAGTAGCTATGGTAGGCTGTAATAACCCCAGAGTACGTCCGGATTCTGCGCATATAAAATTAATGAAAAAACTGATTAAAAACGATATTCTCGTTATTCTTTCCGGTTGTTCTGCTCAGGCAGCAGCCAGAGCAGGCCTGATGGATAAAAGAGCCAAGGACTTATGCGGAGACGGGTTGAAGAGAGTCTGTGAACTGGCAGATATTCCGCCGGTGCTGCACATGGGTTCCTGTGTGGATATCAGCCGTATGATGGTACTGGCTTCTAAGCTGTCCATAGACTCCGGACTTCCTGTTTCCAAGCTGCCTCTGGTAGGCTGCGCGCCGGAATGGATGTCTGAAAAGGCAGTGTCCATTGGCAACTATGTTGTGGCAACCGGTATTGATACCTTTCTGGGCGTAGACCCTCAGGTCAGCGGTTCTTCGGAAATGGTTTACTGGCTGACGGAAGGCGTACGGGACTGGGTAGAGGCTTCCTACACGGTGGAAAAGGATATTGAAAAACTGGGAGATGCCATGATTGCCCGGATTGAAGAGAAGAGAGCAGCACTGGGAATCTAGAAGAAACTAACAGAAGAGGCCCTTTTGTGAGAGGAGACTGTATTGGCGGCAGTCTCCTTTTTCCGTTTGTATTTCCTGATTTCATAAATCTATTGACAAACGAATAAATCAAGTGTAATATTATAAATAAATAGAATAATAAAAATAAATATAATAATAAAAATAAGTAGACTGGAGGGGAAGGGATGAATAAAACAGAAGTATTAATACATCCGGTAAGATTAAGCATTTTGCAGTATTTGTGCATACACAAAAAAGCTACCACAAGTGAGATTATATCTTCATTACCAGCCGTTTCAAAGGCATCCATTTATAATCATATTAGATTACTTGAGCAGAATCAGATTATAGAAGTGGTGCAGGAAAATAGAATCCGAGGGACCATAGAAAAGATATATTCGCTGAAAAAAGTGGCTAAAAACAATGACTTTAATGCAATATTGACTTTCTTATTATCTTTGCTTTCAGATTTCCAGAAGTATTACGAAAAGGAACCTGATCCCACAAAAGATATGTTGTTTGCAGGGAGAGATTACTTATTGCTTACGGATGCTGAATATCAGCAGTTCATCCAAGAGCATGAAAAATTATGCCAGAAATATTATAGGAAAAACAGTCCGGGAGCAAAACTCAGAAATATTTCAATCATTTCCGCTCCTGTTAATGAGAAAGAGAAGGAGGAGTTAGATGAATAAATACTGCAGACATTCTAAAAACTCCTTGTTTATTTACATGGTATTAAATATTATAACAGCTGTTTTATCCGTGGCAATCGCACTGATTATTGAACTGACAATTAATATAGTAAGTACTGAGCAGATGGATGACTTTAGGAGGATTGTTTTTGGTGCGTTGATTTTTATAGTGCTATATTTTGGATTTAACTATCTAAGGAATTTTTACATGCAGAGAATGATTAATCGTTATATAGGACAATTACGTAGTCTTTTGTTTCGAAAAATAATGTCATATTCGTTTGTTGGTTTTCGGAAATCTTCAACATCAGATTATTTGTCACTTCTCACAAATGATATTCAGATTTATCAGGAAGGAATAGTGAGAAGTAAACTCTGTGTAGTACAAAATGTCATATCAGCAACAATTGTACTGCTGGCTCTATTGGGCACAAACATAAGTATCACTTTTCTGATTATTACATGTACAGTAATTATTTATTTTTTGCCACGTCTTTTTAATAAGAAGATTTCTCTGGCACAGGAAAAGGTTTCAAAACGACTTGCTCTTATAACTGGGACTGCGTCAGATTATTTGGAAGGATTTTATGTGATTAGTACATACAATTATCAGGAAAAAGCAGGAGAAAAATTTGATTCTGCGAATGAAAAATATTATGAAAAAAAGAATTCACTGGATAAAAATCTATCCAAAAGTGAGACATTTTCCTCCGTTCTGTCCGTTGCGACAGAATTGCTGGTACTGTTTGTGTCGGCTCAATTTGTGTTTATGAATATATTAAATGTCGGGGAAATGGTTGCGGTGATGCAGCTGACAGGTGCATTTGTTCAGCCGTTGATACTCATTATGACAAATTTGCCAAAGATTTCTGGTGGCCGGGCAATAGAGGAACGATTTTTAAGCATATTGACTGTAGATGAAAATGATAGGGGAAACCAAAAAGAAGAATCTGCATTACTTCTTTTTGAAAAAGACATTGAACTGTGTAATATCAGTTTTTCTTATGAAGGGCAGAAGGAAATATTACATGAAATTTATTTGAAAATACGAAAAGGTAAGAAATATGCAGTAGTAGGAGGCAGCGGTGCAGGAAAGACAACATTAATCAATCTTATTAACGGTATTTATAAGCAGAACGCAGGAAATATTCTGGTAGACGGATGCGGTATTGAAAACAAATATCGTCAATATATCAATTTGTTTGCAACAGTTGGTCAAAATACTTTTTTGTTTCATTCAACCGTACAAGAGAATATTACACTTACGGAAAAGGAAGATGCAAAACGTTTGGTGGATGCCTGCACAATCAGTGGAGTCTTGGAATTGATACAAGATCAGAAATGTAGGCTGGAGCAGGTAATACAAGAGAATGGAGCAAACTTGTCAGGAGGGCAAAAGCAAAAAATAGCATTGGCACGGGCTGTTTATCATGAAAAGCCGATATTGATTCTTGATGAGGGAATGTCGGCGATTGATAAGAAAAGTGCTTATGATATAGAGAAACGGCTTCTTAGTAGGAAGAATGTGACATTACTGTCGATTACGCATGATATTCATTCTCCGCTTTTAAAAGAATATGATGAAATTATCTTTCTTGTAGATGGTGGAATTGAAATGGCAGGCAGTTATAATGCCGTTTTTGAACATAGCGAGAAATTTCGAGAATTTTTGAATGGAACTGGTTGATGCTTTATCAAAAAAAGGGGGTTGCTCCATAGATACTCACTCACCTATTTTGCAACGCCCCGTTTCCACTTTACTTTTAGTATAGAACTATCAAGACGTAACATTATACAATCCATTTATTTCTGTCTCTTAATAATTCTTGAGATATTTTCGCCTCTTTTGTTGCTTCTTCCTTGTCATCCATTATAGTTGTTTTCTTTCCATCAATAGCCCACAAAAAAACAAGATTTAATAAATATATTCCAAAAACTAACCATGCAGTCCAATTATATTTTAGTGGCTTCACAAAAGGAACAAAGCAAATACCTAAAATATACAAAAGTGCTACAAATGACAAAGAATATTTTATACCTTTTGCGTACTTCATTAACTTATCCCTCCCTATAAGTTATTTCCAATAAATTTTTAGATTGCCATTCAATAGTATTCAGAACATATTTTTTATCGATAAATTTGAACGGAAATTTATGTACGAAATAAAAATATTTGATATAATCAAAGTGAAGAACAGAACTATATGATATGGAAGGGGAGATAATCCATTGATAAAACTATCTTGCAGAAGATTTAATTGAAAATGAATCTGAACTGTTTCGCGAAAGACAATTTTATGATACAGAAAAAATGAGTAAAGAGCAGAGAAATATGTTTGTTGTATGGCTCATTGTTGCTATGAAAAATGTGCATTTAGATGAAAAAAGGCATTTAGAAAGTACAGGGAGGACGTGATTTTATGAGAATTCTGGTAGCCGAAGATGACAGAGATATGAATGCGATTTTAGTATCCAGGCTAAAAAAAGAGCATTACAGTGTAGATACCTGTTTTCAGGGAGAAGAGGCGCTGGACTATCTGGCCGGTGCAGAATATGATGTAGTGATTCTGGATATTATGATGCCGGTGCTGGACGGTCTGAGCGTGCTGACAAAAATCAGAAAAGAGGGAAATCAGGTTCCGGTGTTGCTTCTGACAGCCAGAGACAGCATTGAAGACCGGGTGAAGGGACTGGATTCGGGGGCCAATGATTATCTGGTGAAGCCTTTTGCTTTGGAAGAGCTGCTGGCGCGTATCCGGGTGCTTTTGCGCCGGGGAACAGGAGAGAAGGAAAACGTGTGCCGTGTGGCGGATTTGGAAGTACACCTGGATACCCATGAAGTTCTGCGGGGCGGGAAGGAGATTACACTTTCCGGAAAGGAATTTTCCCTCCTTCGCTATATGATACAGAACCAGGGAATCGTGCTGTCCAGAGAAAAGCTGGAGCAGCATATCTGGAATTATGACTATACAGGAGGCTCGAATGTGATTGACGTGTACATCCGCTACCTGCGGAAAAAGATTGATGAGGGCTTTACTTCTAAGCTGATTCACACTGTACGGGGCGCCGGATATGTGCTGAAGGAGAAAGCATGAAAAAAATATCTTTGAAAATAAAAGTGACGCTTATGTTTACTTTTTTCATGACGCTTTTAACCTGCATTTCCCTGGGGCTGTTGTTTTCCCTCAGTAGCCAGGAAATTTTAGGTTCTGTACAGGCTCAACTGGAAAAGCGGGTATATGAAAGTATGGATGAAGTAAGTGTGCAAAATGGTAAACTGGATATGGAACAGGATTTTTATGATTTGGAGGATGGCATTTACCTGGCTTTATATGATGAAACGGGAACCTTTCTCTTTGGGAGAGTGCCTTATGGTTTTCAGGAAAAGACGGTGTTTGCAGATGGGAGTATGCAGACTGTGGGAACAGGCGCCGCGCGGTGGTATGTTTTTGATATCAAGTATCGGCCGGGAGAATTTCAGGACGTGTATATCCGGGGTGTCTGTTCCATTAATCGTGCAGAAAACAGTATGAAAACCGTTCAGCGTCTGGCTCTGATTTTGTTGCCTCTGCTGGTAGCGCTTACAGGAACAGCGGGGTATTTTTTCATTAGAAGGACGCTGCGCCCGGTAAGGCAGATTACAGAAACCGTACAGGAGATACAGAAAGACAGGGATTTGTCCAGAAGAGTAGGTCTTGGCCGCGGCACAGATGAAGTCTATGTGATGGCAGAAACATTTGATAAAATGTTGGCGCAGATAGAGGAGGGATTTCAGAGGGAAAAGCAGTTTACCTCGGATGTCTCTCATGAACTTCGTATGCCGGCGGCAGTGATTCTGGCGCAGTGTGAGGAGTTGCTGGAAGACGAAAATCTGACGAGGGAGCAGAAAACGCAGCTGCAAAGGATTCAGAAAAAAGCTTTTGAAATGTCAGACATGATTTCGCGCCTCCTGTTTTTGTCCAGGGCAGACCAGGGACGGCAGGAAATTCAAAAAGAGCGGGTAAACCTCAGTGAATTGACGGAAATGGCTGCTTTGGAGATGGAACTGTTGGCAGAGAAAGAAAATATCCGGCTGGAAATGCAGATAGAGGAAAATCTTTTTGCGGAAGTGGACGAGAGTCTTTACCTCCGTATGGTGGTGAACCTGGTTTCCAATGCCATTGCTTATCACGGAGGACCGGGCTATGTGAAAATCCGTCTGCAGGGTATGGAAAATCAAATTTGGGGAAGTATAGAGGATGATGGAAAGGGAATTTCCCCGGAAGACCTTCCTCATATCTGGGAGCGGTTTTACCGGGTCGATAAGGCCAGAATACAGGACAGTCATTCCGGGCTGGGGCTGCCTATGGTGAAATGGATTGTGCAGGCCCACCAGGGAGAAATCCAGGTGGAAAGTACTCTTGGCAAGGGCAGTGTGTTTACCTTTTGGCTGCCCACAGAAGAAAGTGGAGAAAAAAAGTAAAATATTTTCTGGTTTTAATGTTTCTTTAATCTTTCCTGGGTATACTGACTTCATCAAATACAGAGAGGAGATTTTATTTATGAAGAAATATACAAGGATAACAGCTGTTTTGGTTTTAGGAGGTTTGCTGGCAGGATGCGGAGCAGCAGAAGGAAAGGATATTGGACAGGAATCTGCCAAAAGTATTGCATTTGAGAAGGCAGGGGTTACGGAAGATGAGGTTTCCAGATTAAAAGTCAGCAAGGACAGAGATGACGGAAGAAGTATTTACGAAGTGGAGTTTGATGCAGGAGAGAAGGAGTACAGTTATGACATCGGGGCCAGTGACGGAGCCGTTTTAAGTGAGGAAACAGACGTCCGTGATTCTTATGAGACACAGACACCCTCCGGTACACAGACAACAGAGGGACAGGATACAGCAAACCAGCAGAACACAGCAGAAAGCAGTTCCCAGGGAGATGCACAGAACGTTCAGGTAGCTGTCAGCCAGGAAGACGCGAAAAAAGCGGCTTTAGAACGTGTTCCCGGAGCAGAGGAAAAAGATTTGCGCATGGAACTGGATTTGGATGACGGGCAATATATCTACGAGGGAGATATTGTTTACCAGCAGACAGAGTATGAGTTTGAAATTGACGCGAATACAGGTTCCTTCCTGAAGTGGAGCGAAGAGAACTACTAAGAAATACAAGAGGAAGATGTGGCACGAAACCATATGGAGAATGAAAATGCTTTTCCTATTTTCTTTTCCATAGCTGTTTTGTGCCACATTTATTGTAAACAAAAAGTATATTGTAAACTTAAAAGTATAATAAGGTTGACAATTATTGCTACCCTATGGTAAAGTGTAGGAAGAAAAATTGAAAAACAGCAACAGGAAAGGAAAAAGAATATGACAACAATAGCAGGGGAACGAAATAAGACACAAGATTTGGTTTATGTGAGTATTTTTGCAGTATTAATTGCAGTATGCTCCTGGATTTCCATTCCGGCGGCGGTGCCATTTACACTGCAGACTATGGGAGTTTTTACTGCTGTGGGAATTTTAGGCGGAAGAAGAGGCAGCATGGCGGTTTTGATTTACATATTGCTTGGCATCATAGGAATTCCGGTGTTTGCAGGATTTACAGGAGGAATTGGAGTTCTGGCAGGAACTACCGGAGGATATATTGTGGGATTTCTGGTTTCTGCACTGGTGATGTGGGGGATGGAAAAATTCTTCGGAAGAGGAAAGGCAGCGCTGTTCTTTTCCATGCTTGCAGGACTGTTGGCCTGCTATACCGTAGGAACTCTGTGGTTTCTGGTCGTGTATACCAGCCAGACAGGTCCAGTGGGAATCGGCGCAGTATTAGGCTGGTGTGTCATTCCTTTTATTATTCCGGATTTGCTGAAAATTTTGTTGGCAATGGTTTTGACAAAGAGACTGGGAGGCGTTATCAGAAGATGAGAGAAGAAAGGCTTCTCAGATTGCGGGCACATCATGGTATGTGCCTTGCTTTTTTTGAGGGAAAAGGGTATAGTGACGGATTTACAGCGCATATGGAAAACGTTCTGGCAGGCATGGAGCAGAATCCAATCTTGCAAATTGTGACAACAGGGGATATTCTATGTAAGAAATGTCCAAATTTAAGGGAAGATATCTGCATTAGCCAGGATAAAGTGGAAGAATATGACCGAAAGGTGCTGCTTGCATGTGGACTGGAAGAAAATTGTGTCATTTCCTGGGAAGAGTTTTTTCATTTGGTGGAGAAGAGTATTCTGAAGCCAGGCAGACGGGAGGGAATCTGCGGGCATTGCCAGTGGGGTGAAATTTGCAGGAGGAAGGAGCAGGAGAGATATGGAGGATACGAAGGAACAGCCAAAGATTCGTAAGGCGGAGAAAGAGGACTACAGAGAAATCGCGGGATTTATGTAGCAGGTGCATGATTTGCACAGCCAGGCCAGACCGGATATTTATAAAGATGTGCAGCATTTTTATACATTGGAGCAGTTTGCAGAAGACATGGCTAACCCGGAAATCCTGTTTTTGGCAGCCAGCGTAAGCGGAAAAATGGTGGGCATGTGTGAGATAAAGTATCATACAGCCGGAGGAGGCAGTATTACCAGAAAAAGGCAGAGAGCCTATGTGGAGGCAATTTGCGTGGACGAAAAATATAGAAACCGGGGTATCGGAAAACTGCTGCTTATAGAGGCAGAAGCGGAAGCCAGACGCAGGAATATTTTTAAACTGGAACTGACAGCGTGGAATTTCAATCAATCGGTATTGGAATTTTACAGAAATTATGGACTTCGGTGTCAGAAAGTGATTCTGGAAAAGGAAATTTAGATTGGAAAACCGGAAAAAATGTGGTACACTATAGCTAATCACAGAGGAGGTTTAAGACTATGAGAGCAGAATTTGATGAAACATTAGTAACAGGAAATGAGATGATAGATTCTCAGCATAAAGAACTGATTGGCAGAATTAACCAGCTTCTGGAAAGCTGTGAAGACGGACAGGGTAAAATTAAAGCAGTAAAAATGCTGGATTACCTGTTGGACTATACAGAATTTCACTTTAGTGCAGAGGAGAAACTGCAGGAAGAAATGGAATATCCGGGTATCAAAGAACATAAGGAAAAACATGCGGAATTCAAAAAAGCAGTAAAAGAATTACAGGAAATGCTGGAAGAGGAAGAAGGTCCTACAGAAGCTTTTGTTGCACAGGTACAGAAAAATGTTGTGGACTGGCTCTTTGACCACATCAAAGGCTTTGACCGTTCTGTAGCGGAGTACAAATTCATGGCATCGAATGCAGAGAGATTATAAGGATCAAAATTATGTTATTATTTGTGGAATATCCAAAATGTACCACCTGCCAGAAAGCAAAAAAATGGCTGAAAGAGAGAAATCCGGAATTTTCAGAGCGCCATATTGTGGAGGACAGACCTTCCAAGGAAGAATTAAGAGAATGGTATGAAAAAAGCGGACTTCCTTTAAAGAGATTTTTTAATACCAGCGGGAATAAGTACAAAGAACTTCATTTAAAAGACAAACTGCCTTCCATGACAGAAGAAGAGCAGTTGGAACTTCTGTCCACAGATGGGATGCTGGTGAAGCGTCCGATTCTGGTGGGCGAAGATTTTGCACTTCCCGGCTTTAAGGAGAAAGAATGGACAGAAAAGCTGGAAAATGCATAAAAACAATTTCATATGCAGTCAGGGGAGCCCGTAGGCGGGCTGAGAGGAAGTGCTCAAACTTCGACCCTTTAACCTGATATGGGTAATGCCAGCGTAGGGAGATGTGAAAACCGGGAGACGTGCTGACGTTTCCCGGTTTTTACGTCTCCGAAAGAAAGGAAAAGACATGAAATGTAAAAAAGAAGATATGCAGCTTTATGCAGTGACAGACAGAACCTGGGTGGGAGAAAAGTCTTTTGAAGAACAGGTGGAAGAATCTCTGGAAGGAGGAGTTACCTTTTTGCAGCTGAGGGAAAAACATTTAGCAGAAGAAGAATTTTTCAAAGAAGCCGTAAAAATCCGGCAGTTAGCAGCAAAATACAAAGTTCCCTTTGTGATTAATGATAACGTGGAAATTGCCAGGAAGGTGCAGGCGGACGGTGTTCATCTGGGGCAGAAGGACATGGGGCTTTTGGAAGCCAGAGAAATACTGGGGCCGGATAAACTCATTGGTGTGTCCTGCCGGACTGTGGAGGATGCCAGAAAAGCAGAAGCTCTGGGTGCAGACTATCTGGGCGTGGGAGCTGTATTTGGAACTTCTACCAAGAAGGACGCAAAGCCTGTTGCAAGAGAAGAGCTGCAGGCCATTTGCCGGGCCGTTTCCATTCCGGTGGTAGCTATCGGAGGCGTGAAAGAAAGTAATCTGATGGAATTAAAAGGCAGCGGCGTTTCCGGTGTTGCTGTGGTTTCCGGGATTTACGGACAGAAAAATATAAAAGAGGCCTGCAGGCGGCTGCGGGAACTTTCAGAAGAAATGACGGCAAGGAGTATGAAAAAAGTTCTGAGCATTGCAGGTTCAGATTCCAGCGGCGGAGCAGGTATCCAGGCCGATATAAAAACCATTACTGCACACGGTCTGTATGCCATGACAGCCATTACTGCCCTGACTGCACAAAACACTACCGGAGTTTACGGGGTTCAGAACGTACCGCCGGAATTTGTGGCAAAGCAGCTGGACTGTATTTTCCAGGATATCTGTCCGGATGCTGTGAAAATCGGTATGGTTTCAGACAGCCAGATTATCCATGCCATTGCAGAAAAACTGCGGGAATATGAAGCCGAAAATATTGTGGCGGATCCGGTCATGTCAGCTACCAGTGGGGGAACTCTTATGCAGAAAGAGGCAGAGAAGGCAATAAAGGCAGAACTGTTTCCGCTGGCTGATGTGGTGACCCCCAATCTCTTAGAGGCGGAAATTCTGACAGGAATGAACATTCATACAGGAAAAGATATGGAAAAAGCGGCGCAAATCATTGGAGAGGGCATGGAGGGAGCTGTGCTCTTAAAGGGCGGACATTTAAAGGAGACGGCAGATGATTTGTTGTATTTTGAAGGAAAATTTATCTGGTATCCAGGAGAAAAAGTGGAAAATCCCAATACACACGGCACTGGCTGCACGCTGTCTTCTGCCATAGCCTGTAATCTGGCAAAAGGTTATGATGTGCCGGAGAGCGTCAGAAGGGCAAAAGCATACATTACCGGAGCCTTGCGGGCACAGTTGAACCTGGGAAACGGCAGCGGGCCGCTGAATCATATGTATGCGTTGAGAAAAGAAAATGTGGAAAATATTTTTGAGAAATACATGAAGGAAACTTGAAAAAGGGGTGGGGCAGTGGTATTCTTTTTTGAGAATACTACGAGAAAAGCAGAAAGGAACATTTTCACTATGTATTACAGAAAACCCCACTATTATCAGGATTTTGTCTGCACGGCTGACAAATGTCCGGATACCTGCTGTGCAGGCTGGCAGATATTCATAGATGAGGAATCTCTGGAAACCTACAGTCGGGTGAAGGGAGATTTCGGTATCCGTCTTCTGAACTCTATTGATTGGTCTGTGGGAGCCTTTGAGCAGTATGAAAAGCGCTGCAGCTTTTTAAATGAAAAGAATTTGTGCGATATCTATAGGAAACTGGGCCCCTCCTCACTGTGCGAAACCTGCAGGCAGTATCCAAGGCACACAGAGGAATTTGAAAACCTGCGGGAGCTGTCCCTGTCTCTTTCCTGTCCTGTGGCAGCAGAAATGATTCTGGGCTGCAAATCCAGAGTGGAATTTCTGGAAGAAGAGGACGATTTGGAAGAAATAGAGGAAGATTATGAAGACTTTGATTTTCTGCTTTTCGGAAAGCTGGAAGAGGTGCGAACGTATCTTTTTCAAATCCTTCAAAATCGGAAATACAGTATCAGAAAGCGAGTTTTCCTATGTCTGCACATAACACAGCTCTTCCAGAATGCTTTGGAAGAAGGCATACTTTTTGAAGTGGATTTTGCGGAAGAACTGCAGAAAGCAGATAAGAAAATAAAAGATAGAAAACCTGAAAAACGTTCAGAAATTCGTTTTGAGAGTATGCAGTTTATGCTGAAAGACTTGCGCAGACTGGAAGTGCTGCGCACGGAATGGGAGGGAAACCTGTCCTGTCTGGAAGCTGAATTATACGGAGAAGGAAGGTCTTCTTATGAGAAAAAGCGTGGAAAATTTCTGCAGTACATAGAAGAAAAGGAAAGGGAAAACTGGGAAATTTATCAGGAACAGATTCTTATATTTTTTGTCTATACTTATTTCTGCGGCGCTGTTTATGACGATATGGTGTATACCAAAATGGTTCTGGCTGTGTTCAGCGTCTTCTGGATAGATGAACTTTGTTTCGCAAAATGGCTGCAGAATCAGGAACGACTGACCTTTTCTGAAATTGTTCAGACAGCTTATGAATATGCAAGAGAAATTGAACACTCCGATGAAAATTTGAATCTTCTGGAAGAAATTTTCCATGAAAACGGGCAGTACAGTCCCAGGCATATGGCGGATATCGCATAGAAAAAAATAAAAAGAGAGGAGTATCAGACCATGAGTGAAGAAAAAAAACAGGAAAAACCATACTGGGAGGGAAAGGAATATTCTTTTTTTGCTCACAAAAACTGTGAGTATTTTCCTTGCCATGAAACAAAAGATTTGGAAAATTTTAACTGTCTGTTCTGCTATTGCCCGCTGTACGCCCTTGGCAGTAAATGCGGCGGAAACTTCAAATATACGGACAATGGCATAAAGGATTGCAGCGCCTGTCTTCTGCCTCATAAGAGGAAAAATTACGGGTATATTATGAGCAAATATAACGAGATTATGGAACTGGCGAAAAAAAATAAATAACAGACAGGGAAACGTCCTTTTGTCCGGCACGCTTACATTTGCCGGATAAAAGGGCGTTTGGCTAACATATTAGAGTCTGCCGGATTCGCAAGAGAGGTAGTTGTCAAAATTTTATAAATTTCTGAGAGGAGATTAGAGCAATAACCTGTGTCAAATCTTTGCATACATAATCGCAGAAAGGTTCTAAAGCAGCTGTGTAAGGAGTCAAATCAGGCACCATGCAGGTCACTCCATTTGCAGCTTTGCCCGCTTTCAATCCGTTTATGCTGTCCTCTACAATAAGGCAGTTTTGAGGCGGTATACGCAGTTTTTGGGCAGCTTCCAGAAAAATTTCCGGGTTGGGCTTGCTGTGCTGTACCTCATCACCGCAGACGGAGGCGGTCATAAATTTTGCAATATCGGCCAGCTCCCAGTAGTGAGAGGCACGCTTTCTGGGGGTGGAGGTGGCTACTGCCCACGGAATCTGTTCCTGTGTCAGATAAGTCACAATTTCCTGTAGTCCCTTCTTTTCGGGGACAGAATGCTTTTCTATGTAATCGGATAAGTATTGGGAACGTATACTCCTGGCCCGGTGGTAATCAATTTTTCCTTCAAACCATTTCTGAAAAAGCGCTGCATTTTGTTCGCTGGAACCGCCCCGCATTTGTCCAAGATGTTTTTCCGTAAGTTGAAAATTCAGTTCCTTTCCGGCTTTTAGCCATCCTTCTTTCATAACCTGTTCCGTGTCAAATAAAACACCGTCCATGTCAAAAATGACAGCCTGTATCATAAAAATTCCCCTTTCTAAAAACGGTATTTTGGTATATTTTATTTCTCTTTCAGAATAGCAGAATCCAGGAATAGGTGCAAGGGCAGAAAAGCGTTGGATTTGAAAATGGGACGTGGTATAATGATGGTACGATGTGCAGTTTACAAATATACAGGAGGTTTTGCAAAAGATGAAGATTATCATTTCTCCGGCAAAGAAGATGAATATTCGGACAGATGAACCCGTAGAGTTTACAGAGCCGGTGTATCTAAAAAAGGCAGAATGTTTATGGAATACTCTGAAAGAAAAGGATTTTCAAACGCTGCAGAAACTGTGGAAATGTAATGAGAAAATTGCCCGGCAGAATTGGTACAGACTGCAAAATCAAAATTTTTCTTCCAGACTGACTCCTGCGGTACTGGCTTATGAAGGGATTCAATATCAGTATATGGCACCTTCTGTATTTACAGAAAACCAGTGGGAATATGCACAAAAGAACCTGCGGATTTTATCTGGGCTTTACGGGATTTTAAGACCTATGGACGGAGTGATTCCCTATCGGTTGGAAATGCAGACAAGACTGGAAACGGTTTCAAATTCACGGAAAAAGCGGGATTTGTATGATTTTTGGGAAGAAGATATTTACCGGGAACTGGTAAAGGAAGAACGGATAATTTTAAATCTGGCATCCAAGGAATACAGCAAAACAGTAGCACCTTATGTGAGAGAAGACGTCCGGTATATTACCTGTATTTTCGGAGAATGGGCAGAAGGAAGAGTAAAAGTAAAAGGAACACAGGCGAAGATAGCCAGAGGCGAAATGGTGCGCTGGCTGTCGGAAAACCAGATAGAAGAAGTAGAAAAAGTCAAAGAATTCCAAGGGTTGGGATACCGATATGAACCGGTTCATTCCACTGCCTCGGAAATGGTATTTATCAAAGAAAAGGAGGGTTTGCAGAAGTGAAGAATGAAAATGAAATCCGAGAAATTATAGAGTATTATGCATCACAGCGTAATGCGGCAGAACAGGAAAATATTGTGTCCATGCTGCGGGAAATACAGGAAGTGGAGGGATATATTCCGGTAGATGCACAGGAAATGGCGGCTGAAAAACTGGGAGTAAAGCGTGTAATATTTAGCTGTATTATGAAAAGGATTCCTGATTTGAAAGAAGCAAATTACAGCCATGAACTGGTTCTCTGCACGGGAGAACGCTGCCAAAATAAAAACAGTATGGTGCTTTTAGAAACCGTGAAAAAGGAATTAAAAATTGCCAAAGACGGACTTTCAGCAGATAAAAAAGTGCACCTGACAACTCAGAACTGTATGAAACAATGCCGAACTTCTCCTAATATGAAAATAGATGGGAAACTGTATACAGGACTGACAGAAGAAAAGGTTTTGGGACTGATAAGAACATTAAAATAGGAAAAGGAAAACATGATGAGATACAAGGCGTTATTATTTGATTTAGATGGAACCCTGACAGCTTCAGGAGAAGGAATTACAAAATCCGTACAATATGCCCTGCAGAAAATGGGAAAAGGAGCACTGGGAGAGCATTTGGAAGCGCTGGAGGTCTTTGTAGGACCGCCGCTTTTGAGCCAGTTTATGGTCTATGCAGGGTTTTCAGAGGAAGAGGCCAAAGAGGCGGTGAAGTATTACCGGGAACGGTATACGGTGACCGGAATCTTTGAAAACAGGCCGTATGAAGGAATTGCAGAATTATTGGGAAAGCTGCAGGCGAAGGGATATCTGCTGGCCGTGGCGTCTTCAAAACCGGATTCCATGGTGAAAATTGTACTGGAACATTTTCATCTGGACGGATATTTTCAGGTTATGCAAGGCAGTGATATTGCACGTCCGAAGATGACAAAAGCACAGGTAATTGAAGCGGTTTTAGGGGAATTGGGACTGGAAAACACAAGAGAAGAAGCTGTGATGATTGGGGATCGGTTCTATGATGTCTGCGGGGCAAGAGAGGCCGGGCTTTCCTGTATTGGTGTCACTTACGGATATGGAAACCGGAAGGAATTGCAGCAGGAAGGCGCCCTGGAAATTGCAGAAACAGTAGAGGAACTAGGACGGATATTGGAGGTTTAAAGAGCATGAAAGATGCGTTTCAGATATATGATATAGGAAAAGAATTGTTTTCTACACCGGCTTATCCCGGTGACCCGGTGCCTTGTAAAACTCCTTTTCTGGAAATCAAAAAAGGAGATGTCTGCAATCTTACCGTGATTACTATGGGCAGTCATAACGGCACACATTTGGACGCGCCGAAGCATTTTTGCCCGGACAAAGGCGGGGTGGATACCATTCCTCTTGCCAAGTGTATGGGAGCTTGTAAGGTAGCTGAAGTCTCCGGAGAAATCACGGAAGAATGTATGAAAAAGCTATTGGAAGACGGGACGGGAAAGTTGCTTTTAAAAGGGGATATTCTGCTGACCCCTGAGGCAGCCAGCGTATTGGCAGAGGCAAAAACGGATCTGATTGGTGTGGAAAGCCAGACTGTGGGGAAAGGAGATACTCAGCCTGTAGTACACAAAATTCTGCTTTCGGCAGAGGTTGTTATACTGGAAGGGCTTGTGCTGCGCGAAGTATTGCCGGGAAACTATTTTCTTGCAGCACAGCCTCTGAAATGGGAAGGGATAGACGGTTCTCCGGTGAGGCCCGTGCTGCTTTCCATGGAGTAATCTTCCATACGATTTTCCCTTAATTTGCTAATCAAAGAGTGTGCCAATCCTTCTGCGATTCCCTATGACAGTGAAACTTTTGACATTATTTTGAATCGACATGGGGATTTTAATGCAAAGGAATTATATCGTCTTTTGAAGCAGGACGGAATCTTTATTACCCAACAGGTTGGAGGGGAAAATGACAGAGATTTAGTGGAGATGGTTCTTCCCGGAAGCGAACCTCCTTTTCCTCATTTGAATCTGAAAGAGCAGAGAAAAGTGTTTGAAGAGGCCGGATTTCATATTCTTCGTGCAGAAGAAGCGTATCGTCCAATCAAGTTTTACGATGTGGGTGCATTTGTGTGGTTTGCCCGCATTATTGAATGGGAATTTCCCGGTTTTTCCGTGGATAAATGCTTCAAAGCATTATGGAAAATGCAGAATATTATTGAGGAAAAAGGGGAGATAGAAGGAACGATTCACCGTTATCTGATTGTAGCAGGAAAATAGAAAACAGTGAATGGAAACCAGAGAATAGAAGGCTGCCGTATGTGTTGAAATACGGCAGTCTTCTCTGTACTTATCCTTGTTTTTTCGGATTAATCTGTGCCAGTATAATGGCTCCAAACATCAGTACACATCCCAGGATTTCTCTTGGGCTTAGTGTCTCTCCAAGCAATATCCATCCCGCCAGAACGGAAACTACCGATTCCAGGCTGAGTATCAGAGAGGCAATGGTCGGGTCTGTACCGCGCTGACCGATAATCTGAAAGGTGTAGGCCACACCGCAGGAGAGAATACCCGCATAGCAGATGGGCAGCCAGGCTGCCCCGATATCAGCCCAGTGCGGCTCCTCAAAGAGAAACATAAGAACCGAGGACAGAGCGCCTGCAAACAGGAACTGGATGCAGGACAGCTTGGTTCCGCTGACCTTCTCTGTAAAATGATCCACCACCATAATGTGAATGGCAAAGCAGATGGAACAGATGAGAATCAGGAAATCTCCCTTACTCAGAGAAAGACTGCCTTTCATACAGAGCAGATACAGACCAACCAGAGCAATGACAACGCTTATCCAGATTTTCAGACCTGCTTTTCTTTTCAGAAAAATCCCCAGAATGGGTACAATAATAATGTAAAGAGCAGTGATGAAACCTGCTTTTGCCACAGTTGTGTAGGCAATTCCCACCTGCTGTAAGGTGGTGGATACAAACATCATAAAGCCGCAGATAAGTCCTCCGATGAGCAAATCTTTCGGACGGTCCATAACCGGCATTTTTGAGGCTGTACCGTCTTTTTTCTGCTCTTTTTTTGCAGATCGGGTCAGAAAAAAGACACAGGGAATCAGTACAATTCCACCTAAAAGACAGCGGACCGCGTTGAACGTGTATGGCCCTACATAGTCCATTCCTGCGCTCTGGGCCACAAAAGCCACGCCCCAGATAACAGCAGTGATAAAAAGAAGAATAAAGTTTTTTGAATATTTTGCTGACATGAGTTACTCCTTAAAAATAGAGGGGCTGCCGTAAAGAATACGGCAGCTCCCCTTTTGCTTAAATCTGATATTCTTACAGAAATTAATCCAGTGATTTGTGGTATTCCTGCAGAGATTTCAAGGTAGCAGTTTCTTTGGTAAGCACTGCTTTGATTCCTTTTGCGCTTGCAAGAGCAGCGGAAATCGTAGTGATGTAAGGAATCTTTTTGTTAATAGCGGTTTTACGCAGGTAAGAGTCATCATACTTGCTCTGTTTTCCGGCTGGTGTGTTGACAATTAAGTCAATTTTACCGTTTACCATAGCGTCATAGATGTTTGGACGTCCTTCCTGAAGTTTTTTCAGCATTTCACATTCCAGACCATTTTCCATAAAGTATTTTGCACAGCCTTCTGTGGAAACAATATGGAAGCCCAGTTCGCGGAACTGTTTTGCTACTTCTAAAGCGCCTGCACGGTCATTTTTGTTTACGCTGACTAAAGCTGTTCCGCCCAGAGGCAGTTTTGCTCCGGCAGCTTCCTGTGCTTTATAGTAAGCCATGCCAAAGGATTCGCTCAGCCCAAGCACTTCACCTGTAGAACGCATTTCCGGTCCCAGAAGAGGGTCAACTTCCGGGAACATATTAAACGGGAATACCGCTTCTTTTACTCCGTAGTACGGATGTGCTTTTTCTGTGAAAGCAGTAACGTCAGGACGTTCTCCGGTCAGCTCGTAGGTCATCAGCTTTGTGGCAATGTTTGCCATGTTGACGTTGCAAACTTTGGATACCAGCGGAACGGTACGGGAAGCTCTTGGGTTGGCTTCCAGAACGTATACCTTGCCTTCACAGATGGCATACTGCATGTTCATCAGACCTACCACTCCCATTTCGCATGCAATGGCAGTGGTATATTTGCGGATTAAAGCCTTGTTTTCTTCTGAAATTTCTACAGAAGGAATCACACAGGCAGAGTCTCCGGAGTGAATACCGGCCTGCTCAATGTGCTGCATAACCGTAGGAACGAAGGCATGTGTTCCGTCAGAAATGGCATCCGTTTCACACTCCAGGGCATTCTGAAGGAATTTATCCATGAGAATCGGGCGTTCCGGTGTGACGTCAATGGCAGCAGCCATGTAGTTTCTTAACATGTTGTCATCGTATACGACTTCCATACCACGTCCGCCTAACACATACGAAGGACGAACCATCATCGGATAACCAATGCGGTGTGCGATTTCCAGGGCTTCCTCTACGTTTACAGCCATACCGGATTCCGGCATAGGAATCTCTAACTTGTGCATCATTTCATTAAAGAGGTCACGGTCTTCTGCCATATCAATGACAGCAGGAGAAGTACCCAGAATGTGTGCACCGCGTTTTTCCAGTTCTGCTGCAATGTTCAGAGGTGTCTGGCCGCCGAACTGTACGATAATACCAAGAGGTTTTTCTTTGTTGTAAATAGACATAACGTCTTCTACAGTCAGAGGCTCGAAATACAGTTTATCAGAAGTATCATAGTCTGTGGAAACCGTTTCCGGGTTACAGTTTACCATGATGGTTTCAAAGCCCAGCTCTCTCAGTGTGAAGGCAGCGTGTACACAGCAGTAGTCGAATTCGATACCCTGTCCGATACGGTTAGGACCGCCGCCTAATACCATGATTTTTCTTCCGTTAGAAACAGGCGCTTTGTCTTCTCCGTTGTAGGTAGAGTAGTAATAAGCAGTAGGATCTTTTACACCGCTTACCGGTACTGCGTCCCAGCGTTCTTCCATACCAAGGGCTTCTCTGCGTTTGCATAATTCCCATTCATCTGTTTCCAGAAGCTGTGCCAGATATTTATCAGAGAATCCGTCTTTCTTTGCCTGAATCAGCAATTCGTCAGGAAGTTCCTGGCCTTTGTAAGAGAGAATCTTTTCTTCTTCATCAACCAGTTCTTTCATTTGCTCTAAGAACCACATTTTAATATAAGTCATTTCATGAAGTTTTTCCAAAGATGCTCCTTTGCGAATTGCTTCATATAAAATGAACTGTCTTTCGCTGGTTGCCTCAGTGAGTTTCAGATATAATTCATCTAAAGTCAGTTCATGCAGATTTTTCACAAAACCCATACCGTAGCAGCCTCTTTCCAGAGAGCGGATAGCTTTCTGAAGAGCTTCTTTATAGTTTTTACCGATAGACATAACTTCGCCTACGGCTTTCATCTGTGTACCTAATTTGTCCTGAGAACCTTTGAATTTCTCAAAAGCCCAACGAGCAAATTTTATAACCACATAGTCACCGGTTGGTTTGTATTTGTCCAGAGTTCCCTCTTTCCAGTAAGGAATTTCATCCAGTGTCAGTCCGGCAGCAAGAAGGGCGGATACATACGCAATCGGGAATCCGGTTGCCTTACTTGCAAGTGCGGAAGAACGGGAAGTTCTTGGGTTAATTTCAATAATTACCACACGGTCTGATACCGGGTCATGGGCGAACTGTACGTTTGTACCGCCGATAACGCCTACGGATTCTACGATGGCATGTGCCTGTTTTTCCAGACGATCCTGCAAGTCCTGAGAAATGGTCAGCATCGGTGCGGAACAGAAGGAGTCACCTGTGTGAACGCCTACCGGGTCAATGTTTTCGATAAAGCATACGGATACCTTATTTCCTTTGGCATCACGCACAACTTCCACTTCCAGTTCTTCCCAGCCTAAGATGGATTCCTCTACGAGAACCTGGTTAATCATGGAAGCAGCAATGCCTCTTGCGGCAACTTTCTTTAATTCTTCTTCATTGTAAACAAGACCGCCGCCGGTACCGCCCATGGTATAAGCAGGACGGATAACACAGGGATAGCCCAAATCTTTCGCAATTTTTACGGCTTCTTCTACAGAATAAGCAGGAGCGCTTCTGGCCATTTCAACACCCAGTTCGTCCATGGCTTTCTTGAATTCAATACGGTCTTCTCCGCGGCTGATAGCGTCCACCTGAACACCGATAACTTCTACGTTATACTTGGTCAGAACACCTGCGTGGTAAAGTTCTTCGCAGAGATTCAGACCGGACTGTCCGCCCAGGTTCGGAAGAAGGGCGTCTGGTCGTTCTTTTTCAATGATTTCTGTTAGACGGTCTACATTTAAAGGTTCGATGTAAGTGACATCTGCTGTGGAAGGGTCTGTCATAATGGTAGCAGGGTTGGAATTCACCAGAACAATTTCGTAACCCAGGCTTTTTAATGCTTTACAGGCCTGGGTGCCGGAATAGTCAAATTCACAGGCCTGTCCGATGATAATAGGACCGGAACCAATAATAAGAATTTTGTGTATATCGTTTCTCTTTGGCATAAAGAACCTCCATTTATATATGTTTTCATATAACGGGAATGTTAATCCAGAGACAGTATAACATAAGGAAAGTTTAGTTATCAAGATGAAATACCGGATTCCGGCGAAAACAGACAGTGATTTTCTTTACCTCCCTACACTTTTATGCTATAATTTATCAAAATTAAGAAAATACTGAGAATTTTCAGGAAAATTGCGAAAAAACAGGAGAAGGAGGAGGCACTTTATGATAGAAGTGAAAAATCTGACAAAACACTACAGTCTTTTGGAAAGTCCCGCAGTAAAGGACGTAAGTTTCTGCGCAAAAGAGGGGAAAATTACCATTTTGCTGGGGCCAAACGGAGCGGGGAAATCCACTACGATTAAAAGTATCGTAAATCTGCTGAATTATCAGGGGGAGATTAATATCTGCGGCTATCCGAACAGCAGTCTGGAGGCAAAAAAAAGTTTTGGCTATGTACCGGAGGTGCCTGTGCTTTACGACTTGCTGACAGTGGATGAAACCATTCACTTTATTGGAAAATCTTACCGTTTGCAGAATTACGGGAAAACAGCAGAAGAGTATCTGGAACTTTTTGATTTGACAAAACAGAGAAAGAAGCTGGCAAAAGAACTGAGTAAGGGTATGAGGCAGAAGCTGAGCATGCTTCTGGCGCTTCTTATACAGCCCAAAGCTCTGCTGGTGGACGAACCCATGGTGGGACTGGATCCGGCAAGTATTGAAGCTGTTCTGCAGCTTTTTGTGAGACTGAAAGAGGCGGGAACGTCTATTCTCATCAGTACTCATATTATTGATGTGGTGAACGAAATCTGGGACTGCGCCTACATTATGCAGCAGGGGGAAATCGTCCGGGAAATCCACAGAGGAGAGGAAGGCAGTGAAACTCTGAAGCAGATATTCTTTGAGACAACCGCGGAGGAAAAAGCATGAGTTCTTTATTCTATTTGACATTTTCTAAGTTAAAAGGCACAGTGAGAAATCAGTTCCGCAGTATCACCTCCGGTCTGGTGACGATTTTTATGGTGCTTCTTTACGGCGCTATGGTGGTTATGGTATTTGTCAGTTCCAGTACCTATAAACCGGAAAGTATGGGCATGAACGCCAATCTGGCCTTGATGTCAGGAATTGGAATGGCAGCGCTTTTCATGCTGACTGTGATGTTAAACAGCAGAAAGGCCTTAGTATATGATACCGATGCGCATTACCTTTTTGCAGGTCCTTACACCAGGGCGCAGATAAATTTTTACATTATGGGTCAGAGCATGCTTCAGGGGCTTTTGTATGGGCTTTTAGGCTGCTTTGTCATGGCTATGTTTTCCATAGACGGGTATTTTTCGGTTCCGTACTTTCTGATTACCCTGTTAGTTTTGTGGCTGGTGCTGTTTTTCTTTCTGCTTTTAGCGGATTACATTTATATGTGGTCTTTGGTGGACAGAAAGCACAGAAAATGGAATTATATTGTGGCAGCTGTATTCTGCGTTTTGACCGCAGCTGTCTTTTGGGTTTCTGCCCATCGGACCGGTTATGATATGAAAGCAGGACTTCTGGATTTTGTACTGAGCCGGGAATTTTGTTATGTGCCCTTTTTTGGCTGGGCCAAATGGGCTTTGAATGCTTTTTTGGAGAGAGAGTATTTGCCGGTGCTGTTGGGAACAGGGCTTTTGCTTGCAGCGGATGTCCTCATGGTGGTATTCTTTTTAAGGTTTCAAAAAGACATTGCCGAGCAGGCCGTGGCAGATGCCGAAGCAGTCAGTGAGTATGTCCGGAGAGTCAAGGCAAACGGCGGCATGGCCCAAAGTTCAGACCGGAAAATCAAACGAGTGAAGGGAGACTTCCCGGAGGGTGCCAGGGCGGTATTCTTTAAAAACCTGCTGATTATGCGGAAAACGGGAAATTTCCTGCGAAAACAGGATATGCTCATATTGGTGATTTACTTTGCTATCAGCTATGTCGTAATGCCTCAGGGGCGTTTTTATATGTTTTGCTATATGATGCTTTTGTGGCTGTTTAATCTGCTCAATGACGCAGAACTTCTGGGAGATTTGAAAAATTATCAGATTTATCTGATTCCGGAAAAACCTTTGTCAAAACTGGTATATGCCATTTTGCCTGCTTACATTAAGGTGGCGGTGATTGTCAGTGTTTCGGTGATATTTGCAGGAATCTTTAACCGTATGGATTTTCTTTCCATTTTGCAGTATCTGATTATGCTTTTGGGATACGGCATGATTTTTATAGCGGGAACCGTGCTGTCTGTGCGTATGTTAAAGGCCAGGAGCAACGTAATGCTGGAAAATCTTCTGCGTATGCTGCTGATTGTGGCCTGCGCAGTACCGGCTACTGTGATTGGCGTGTTGTGCTATTTCTTTTTCCAGGATTTACAGACCGCTATGATTGTGGTTTCTGTTATAACTCTGGCAATGAATTTTGTGATATCGGCACTTGTGATTGTGGCCTGCCAGGGCATGATGAATGGAAGAGAACTGTAAAGAACCGACAGAAAAACAGCAGTAAGGAGAGAAAACATGTTAGCAGCGAAAGAAGAGATTCGAATTGAACAGGCCGTGGTACATATTATGGATTCCGCGTTGGGAGTTCCGGTATTGTCCGATACGCTTCTGGACTGTAGTTCGGATTTTGCAGATTTTTTGAAAGCCCATATTTTCAGAATTGATACCAGTGATGATGTGAAAAACGGTACCTTTGAGGAAGAGGCATCGGTGTTTCAATTGTTAGAGGAATGGAACCCGGAGAAATTTTTGGAGATTTCCCAGAAAATAGCAGGGGAGTTATACACGCTGATGAACCAGAATATCGACATTCCGGCAGCGGATTTGCTGGTGGTGGAGTACAGTGTGGAGAAACACCGGTATCTGGCGCTTTTAAAGATGAATTACAAAACTTCGTATACCCATCTGACCAATGCAGACCCCTGGGGAAATAACAATGACATTATTATGCAGAAAGCCATTTTGCCAGGAGAAACCCAGAAGCTTTCGGAGGCTGCACTGATTGATTTGATGGCACCCCGGTATGTGCGGCTGGTGGAAAAGAAATACGATGTAAACGGAGTGAAAACCAATTATTTTTCTAAAATGTTTTTGAAATGCAAAGGTTCCCTGTCTTCAAAAAGTAAGTTGGCCATTGTCAGCAAAGCGGTGACACAGGTTCAGAAAAAATATTTTAATGAGTCTGAGCAGTTTGAGGTGCAGATGGAAACCAAAAGCATTTTAAATGAAGAATTTGCGCAGCAGGGCGGTTTTGAAGTTCCGGTGGTTATTGACAAAATTTTCAAGGAGCATCCCCAGATGAAAGAAGAGGTGCAGGAAAAGCTGGAGAAATATAATCTCACAGAGGCTACTGTGGAACCTCAAAATCCCGCCACCACTAAAAAGTTTACCAAGCAGCATTTGATGACGGATACGGGAATTGAGTTAAAAATTCCCATGGAGGAGTATAACAACAAAGACCGGATTGAATTTATCACCAATGCAGACGGTACCATTTCTGTCCTCATTAAAAATGTAGGCAGCATTGAAAGCAAATAGAAGTTGAGATTCTTTCAGGAACATGATATAATTACCCGGAATTGTCTCTTTAAAGTCGTTTAACATCAACGCTTTAACGGGAGCAAGAAACAAAGAAGAGGTAATGAAAGGTAATGAAAATGGAAAAAGAAAGAGAAAAATTTTCCTCCCGTCTTGGTTTTATCCTGATTTCTGCAGGATGTGCCATTGGACTGGGGAATGTATGGCGGTTTCCGTATATCACGGGAAAGTACGGCGGCGCGGCCTTTGTGCTGATTTATCTGTTTTTCCTGCTGGTGCTGGGTCTGCCCATTATGGTTATGGAGTTTGCCGTGGGACGTGCAAGTCAGAGAAGCATTGCCACCTCCTTTAACGTATTGGAGAAGAAGGGAAGCAAATGGCATATTTACCGCTATTTCGGTATGGCGGGAAATTATTTGCTGATGATGTTTTATACCACCATCGGCGGCTGGATGCTGGCTTATTTCTTTAAAATGGCAAAAGGTGAATTTCAGGGACTGGACACGAAAGGGGTCAGCCAGGCCTTTGATTCTCTGCGGGCAGATGCGCCGACCATGATTTTCTGGATGTTCCTGGTTGTGATCCTTAGTTTTCTGGTTTGTTCTATGGGACTGCAGAGCGGTGTGGAGAGAATCAATAAGATTATGATGGTTGTACTGCTGCTTTTAATGGGAGTTTTGGCAGTGAATTCCTGTCTTTTGCCGGGGGCGGCAGAAGGATTGAAATTCTATCTGGTGCCGGATTTTGGCAAATTGATGGAAAACGGGATTTCAGAAGCTGTCTTTGCTGCTATGGGGCAGGCGTTTTTTACCCTCAGTCTGGGCATTGGTGCACTGGGAATTTTTGGAAGTTACATAGGGAAGGAAAGAAAGCTGACAGGAGAGGCTGTCAACATTCTGATTCTGGACACTACTGTGGCCCTGATTGCAGGCATGATTATTTTCCCCGCATGTTTTGCTTTCGGCATCAATCCGGGAGAAGGACCGGGGCTGGTCTTTGTTACACTGCCCAATGTGTTTAATGAGATGCCCGGCGGAAGACTCTGGGGTGCGTTGTTTTTCCTGTTTATGACTTTTGCGGCGCTGTCTACCATTATTGCAGTGTTCCAGAACCTGATTTCCTTTGCACAGGATTTGTGGAACTGGAGTTTGAAAAAGGCCGTGGTGGTAAATGGGGTGGCTGTGTTCGTATTGTCTCTGCCTTGTATTTTCGGCATGACTGTCTGGAGTGATTTTACGATTCTGGGCAAGCAGATTATGGATTTTGAGGACTTCTTAGTCAGCAACAATATGCTGCCTCTGGGCTCTTTGGTCTATCTGCTGTTCTGTGTCAGCCGCTATGGCTGGGGCTGGGATAACTTCCTGAAGGAGGCCAATACAGGTGAGGGGATATCTTTCCCTAAAAAACTGAGAGTGTATCTGACTTTTGTACTTCCTCTGGTGGTATTTTATATCTTTATCCAGGGATACTGGAGTTTGTTCAAGAGTTTGTAAAGAGAGTTTTTGCTTAAAAATGCTGTGGGAAACCCGGCTGCGAAATAGAGATACATGGATGAAAATGTATGAATGTTTCGGACAGCTGTTTCCTGCAGTATTCTTTTTTCGCAGTTTTGGAAAAATTTCTTGAAATCATGAGACTTTATGGGTATACTTAAAGCAAAGCGGCGCTTTGTGCCGTGACGGGAGAATCAAGAGATAAAGGAGCTTAAAGAATGAAGAGAATATTACTGAAATTAAGCGGTGAAGCGCTGGCCGGCCCGAAGAAAACCGGATTTGACGAAGCAACGGTTATGGAAGTTGCAAAGCAGGTAAAGGTACTGGTAGAAGAAGGGATTCAGGTAGGTATTGTCATCGGAGGAGGAAACTTCTGGAGAGGACGTACCAGTGAAAACATGGACCGGACAAAAGCAGACCAGATTGGTATGCTGGCTACTGTGATGAACTGCATTTATGTTTCAGAAATTTTCAGAGCGGCAGGCATGAAGACCAGTGTGCTGACACCTTTTGAGTGCGGTTCTTTCACAAAACTGTTTTCCAAAGACCGCGCAAATAAATATTTTGAAAGAGGCATGGTTGTTTTCATGGCAGGCGGAACCGGTCATCCTTATTTTTCCACAGATACAGCTACTGTACTTCGTGCCATTGAGATTGAGGCAGAGACTATCTTCCTGGCAAAGGCAGTAGACGGGGTATACGACAGCGACCCCAAGACAAATCCGGACGCAAAGAAATACGATGAAGTCAGTATTCAGGAAGTCATTGACAAAAAACTGGCAGTTGTGGATATGACAGCATCCATTTTATGTATGGAAAACAAAATGCCTATGCTGGTATTTGGCTTAAATGAAGAAAACAGCATTGTCAATACCGCACACGGCAAATTTACAGGAACGAAGGTTCTGGTATAAAGGCTGCACAGGCAGACAGAAAAGATTAGGAGGATTTTAAAATGGCAGATGAGAGAATACAGGTATATGAAAGCAAGATGACAAAGACTTTAGACGGTCTGACAAAGGAACTGGCAACGATCCGTGCGGGACGTGCAAATCCGCATATTCTGGATAAGCTGACCGTAGATTATTACGGAACACCTACACCGCTTCAGCAGGTGGCAAACATTACGGTTCCGGAAGCTCGCATGATTCAGATTCAGCCATGGGAAGCGTCTCTGATTAAAGAAATTAGCAAAGCCATTATGGCATCTGATTTGGGATTAAATCCAAACAGCGATGGTAAAATTATTCGTCTGGTATTGCCGGAACTGACAGAAGAGAGAAGAAAAGAACTGGTAAAAGATGTCAAGAAAAAAGGCGAAGCTGCAAAAGTAGCTGTCCGCAATGTCCGCAGAGACGCCAATGACGCATTTAAGAAATTGGCAAAGCAGGACATATCTGAAGATGAAATCAAAGAACTGGAAGAAAAAATTCAGAAGGTTACAGATAAGTTTGTAAAAGAAATTGATAAAGCAGTAGATGAAAAATCCAAAGAAATTTTGACTGTATAAAACAGTGGGAAGGGGCACATACAGCTTGCGGTATTGTGCCTCTTTTATGCGTAGGAGGAAAAAATATGAAAGTTCCCAATCATGTAGCCATCATTTTAGACGGCAACGGACGCTGGGCAAAAGCAAAAGGAATGCCGAGAACATACGGGCATATTAAGGGTTGTGAAAATCTGGAAAAAATCTGCAGCATAGCCAAGGAACTGGGAGTAAAGTATCTCACTGTGTATGCCTTTTCCACGGAAAACTGGAAACGCTCCAGGGAAGAGGTAGACGGACTGATGAAGCTGTTCCGCAATTATATGAAGAAATGTATTAAGATTTCTGCGGAAAATAAAATGCGGGTAAGGGTTATCGGAGACCCCAGGGCCTTTGATGAAGATTTGCAGAAGAAAATACAGGAATTAGAAGAATATTCCAGCCAGTATGATGAACTTCACTTTCAGATTGCCTTAAACTACGGAAGCCGGGATGAAATGAAAAGAGCCATGCAGCACATGGCAGAAGAAGTGCAGAAAGGAAATCTGCAGCCGGAAGAGATTACAGAGGAAACCATTTCTTCCTATCTGGATACCAGGGGACTGCCGGATCCGGACCTTTTAATCCGCACCAGCGGAGAGGAACGGCTTTCTAACTTCCTGATGTGGCAGCTGGCTTATACGGAGTTTTATTTTACCGATGTGCCGTGGCCGGATTTCAATAAACAGGAATTTGAAAGAGCCATTGACAAGTACAATCACAGAGAACGCAGATATGGCGGCGTAAAGGAGGAGTAAGATGTTTAAGACAAGACTTTTAAGCGGTATTATCCTGGTTCTCATTGCCGTTTTGTCTATTGCAGCAGGTGGGCCAGTGCTTTTTGCGGTGCTTCTTGGCATTTCCCTGATTGGGGTTTTTGAATTGTATCGGGCTATGGGGGTACACCAGAAGGGCTTTGGACCTCTGGAAATAGCCGGATATAGCGGTACAGTGCTGTATTATCTGACTCTTTTATGGACAAAATCAGAGAGTTTTTCTACCATGGTGATACTGTTTACTCTGGTGCTGATTATGTGTGTCTATGTGTTTTATTATCCCAGATACAGGGCAGAACAGATTATGGCAGCTCTTTTCGGCATGGTTTATGTGGCAGTTATGCTGTCCTACATTTATAAAACCAGGAATCTGGAAGGCGGCGCCTGGCTTGTGGGTCTGATTTTCTTAAGTTCCTGGGGGAGCGATACCTGCGCTTACTGTGTGGGCATGCTCATTGGCAAACACAAAATGGCGCCGGTGTTAAGTCCAAAGAAATCCGTGGAAGGCGGTATCGGGGGTGTAGCAGGAGCGGCGCTTCTGGGTGCTTTGTATGCTTTGGCCATTGCAGGACTGAATCCGGCAGAAGGTCACACACCGCTTATGTATGCCCTTATCTGTGCTGTGGGAGCGCTGATTTCCATGGTGGGAGATTTGGCGGCATCGGCTATTAAGAGAAACAAGGAAATCAAGGATTACGGAACACTCATTCCGGGACACGGCGGGATTTTGGACCGCTTCGACAGTGTGATTTTCACTGCCCCGTTTATTTATTTTCTGGCGAGTGTGCTGATTTAAAGAGGAAAGTGGTATGAAAAAAATTGCAATTTTAGGCTCTACGGGTTCTATTGGAACACAGACGCTGGATATTGTGAATAAAAATGAAGATTTGCAGGTGGTTGGACTTGCGGCAGGCAGTAATATTTCCATGCTGGAAGAACAGATTCGCAGATTTCATCCGAAACTGGCGGCTGTGGGAAATGAAGAAAAAGCAAAAGAACTGCGGGAAAAGGTAAAGGATACGGACTGCAAAATAGCGGGAGGCATGGACGGCCTGCTGGAACTGGCGGCTATGGAGGAATCGGAGATTCTGGTTACAGCTATTGTAGGGATGATTGGTATCCGGCCAACTATGGAAGCCATTAAAGCCGGAAAGGACATTGCCCTGGCCAATAAAGAGACGCTGGTAACGGCAGGACACCTTATTATGCCTCTGGCCCGGCAGTGCGGGGTGAAAATTCTTCCTGTGGACAGTGAGCACAGCGCTATTTTCCAGTGTCTGAACGGAGAACGGGAAAGAACCATTGACAGGCTGCTTATTACTGCGTCCGGCGGTCCCTTCCGGGGAAGGAAGAGAGAAGAACTGGAGCAGATACGAGTGGAAGACGCTTTGAAACACCCCAACTGGGCTATGGGACAGAAGATTACCATTGATTCCGCCACTTTAGTGAATAAAGGTTTGGAGGTTATGGAGGCGAAATGGCTCTTTGACGTGGATTTAGACCGGATTCAGGTGGTGGTGCAGCCCCAGAGTGTGATTCACTCTATGATACAGTTTACAGACGGCAGTATTATGGCTCAGCTTGGAACTCCTGATATGCGCCTGCCCATACAGTATGCCCTGTACGGGGGAGAACGCAGGTATCTGGACGGAGAACGGCTGGATTTCGCCGCGTTGGGCTCTATAACTTTTGAAAACCCGGACATGGAGACGTTTAAAGGTTTGCCTCTGGCTATGGAGGCTTCCGGAAGAGGCGGGTCTATGCCTACGGTATTCAATGCGGCAAATGAAAAGGCGGTTGCCTTGTTTTTACAGAGAAAAATTCGTTTTCTGGATATTTATACGATTATTGAGGAAGCTATGGAAAGGCATGAGGTCATATCCAATCCTGCCGTAGAAGACATACTGAATATCGAACAAGACGTATACGACAGAATTGAAAGCAGGTGGTAGGTTGAAAATTTTAATTGCAGCGATTGTATTTTCCGTGATTGTCCTTTTTCATGAACTGGGACATTTTCTTCTGGCGAAGAAGAATGGTATTACGGTGATTGAATTCTCTCTGGGTATGGGTCCCCGGCTTTTGTCAACAGAGCGGGGCGGTACCCGATATTCTCTTAAGCTGTTTCCTATTGGCGGCTCCTGTATGATGGCAGGGGAAGATGATGACGATACCAGTGAGGGTTCTTTTAACAATGCCTCCGTGTGGGCAAGAATTTCCGTAGTGGCAGCAGGGCCGGTATTTAACTTTATTCTGGCCTTTGTTTTTGCCATGATTATTACCAGTGTTATGGGCTATGACCCTCCGAAGGTGCTGCAGGTAACGGAGGGTTCTCCGGCCTGGGAAGCAGGTTTAAGGGAAGGTGATGTGATTACCGAGTTTCAGGGAAAGAATATTGTTATCGGCAGAGATTTGGATTCTTATATGACGCTTCACGGACTGCAGGATGAAACGATTTCTCTGACCTATAAACGGGACGGGAAGAAGCAGGATATTACATTCCGGGCCAATAGTGAAAGTAAGTATATGCTGGGATTTCATTATGCGTCAGAAGGGGAACCGGAGATTCTGCAGGTGATGTTGAACAGTTCCATGCAGAAAGCAGGTGTACAGGCCGGAGATATTATCCGGGAAATTAACGGCGTGGAAGTCAAGGACAGCGCCCAGCTGCAGGACTATTTAAAGGAGCACCCTCTGGATGGTTCGGAAGTAAAGCTGGGAATTGAGAGAAATGGAAAGCTGGAAACCATTTCCGCAAAGCCTCAGATGACAAAACAGATAGATTCCGGATTTGTTTACAATGTTTACCGGGAAAAGACGAATTTTCTGGGAGTTATCCGTTACAGCGCTACAGAAGTGCGGTACTGGATTTCCACTACCATAGAGAGTCTGGCTATGCTGGTTAAAGGACAGTTTTCGGTCAATGACCTTTCCGGTCCTGTGGGTATCATTGATGTTATGGGTGATTCCTATGAAGCGGCGAAGACGGAAGGCGCTGTTATGGTATCCATGCAGATGTTGTACTGGGCTATTTTGTTGTCCGCAAACCTGGGAGTGATGAACCTGCTGCCTATTCCGGCCCTGGACGGCGGAAGACTGGTTTTTCTGCTTGTTGAGGCTGTGCGGAGAAAGAGACTGAATCCTAATGTGGAAGGCATGGTGCATTTTGCAGGATTTGTATTGCTTATGTTGCTTATGGTTTTTGTGATGTTTAATGATTTCAGGAGATTGTAAGCAGCTATGAATGAGATTTTGATGTATGTATTGGCAGCAGGTGTGCTTCTGGGTGGGATTGACCAGCTTTTGGGAAATAAGAGAGGATATGGAAAATGTCTGGAGGAGGGCTTTATGCTTATGGGGCCCACAGCTCTTTCCATGGTAGGCATGTTATGTCTGATACCTCTTATTTCTCAGGCATTCCGCACTTTTGTGGTTCCCATTTTTACCCTTACAGGCGCGGACCCTTCGGTGCTGGGCGGTATTCTGGCTATTGATATGGGCGGTTATCAGCTGGCAAAGGAACTGGCAAATAATCCCCAGGTGGGAAGTTATGCAGGAGTTCTGATTGCTTCCACCTTTGGGTGTACGTTGGTGTTTACCATTCCAGTAGGCATGGAAATCGTGGAGGAAGAGGACAGAGGCGCCTTTGCAAAAGGAATTCTGACCGGACTGGCAGCGCTTCCTGCCGGGCTTTTGGCAGGAGGACTGCTGTGCGGGCTTTCCTTTGGGGAAGTTATCTGGCAGAGCATGCCTGTGTTTGTTCTGTCCCTGCTTCTGGGGCTGGGACTGAAATGCGCGCCAAGAGTCATGATGAAAGGGTTTCGGGTGTTTGCCAGAGGTATGAAGCTTCTGATTACTCTGGGGCTGATTTTAGGAGCGTTGTCGTATTTCCTGAAACGGGACTTGATACCGGGGCTGGCCCCCATAGAAGATGCGCTGGCCGTGGTAGCCTCTATTGGTATTACTATGCTGGGAAGTCTTCCTCTGGCCGAATTTTTAAGACGGCTGATGCGGAAGCCGTTCCGAAAGCTGGGACACCATTTTGGGCTCAATGAGACCAGTGTGTCCGGACTGATGATTGGTATGGTCAGCCCCATTCCCCAGCTTACTTCCATGAAGGACATGGATTCGCTGGGAAAAGTGGCAAATACAGCTTTTGCCGTCAGCGCGGCCTCTGCCCTGGCAGCTCATGCCGGATTTACCTTAAGTGTGGAACCGGACATGGTTGGGGCTATGCTGGCAGCGAAAATAGTAGGTGCTGCGACGGCAGTGGCGGCCGTTTTGCTGTTGGAAAGAAAACGGCGGTAAAAGGCAGGAAAGAAAGGTTACACAGGCATACAGAAAGAGTTACAGACCTTTTTAGGGAGTAAGTTTCTGTATGCCTGTTTTGGGTCTTTAAGGTGAATTTTAAACCAGTTCAGCAATTCTGGTGACACCTACATAAATGTCCTGAATTTCGTACCAGGTGGGATAATCCACCACGCCAGTTGCGGGAAGACCGAAGATTCTCTGAAATTCCCGAACTGCATTCTGGGTGGCCTCTCCGTAAATTCCGTCAGCTGTCACGGAAGGAAGGGCAGGGTAAGCTTTGCTGATGGCATTTAGCTGTTCCTGTATCTGGCGTACTTTGCTGCCGGAGGAGCCAATGTCCAGCGGCTGTCCAGGCCAGGAAGCAGGAATACCGGAAATTTCTTCTGCGGTATTGATGTACATGTTGTCACCGTAGAAATTCCGCAGAATTTCAATAGCAGAGTAGCCCTGGTCACCCAAATACTTCGACCCCCACTGTGTCATCCAATTTGGACACTGGACCCGTTCTCCGTCACAGTATTGGGTGAGAATGGGCTGCCGTACGCCAGGGCGAGACAGATAGTTGTCGAAAAGTTCGTCTACGATTTGGGAAATGCTTTCAAAAATATTGCGCCCGTACATCCATTTGTGG
This sequence comes from Blautia acetica, assembly GCF_038739805.1. Classification (NCBI taxonomy): domain Bacteria; kingdom Bacillati; phylum Bacillota; class Clostridia; order Lachnospirales; family Lachnospiraceae; genus Blautia; species Blautia acetica. The sequence continues at coordinate 253,637 of NZ_JBBEWO010000002.1, forward strand.
TCAAAGGCAGTGGAAGAGGTGATGGTGAAATCGTAGCCTTTGTTCCGGTACACCGAAATCAATACATATTCGGGGTTACAGAAACCTCATTATCAATGAATTGGTGATTAAAAAAGAAGAAACAAGAGTAAAGAAGTCGTTAAACAAGGGGGAAAGATAGACTTGTTTAATTTCGAATATCCATTTATAATTACAATAGGTAAAAGATACACGGAAAGGTTGTCGTAAATATGATAAAAGTTTTTCACGGTTCTGATCATATTATAAAAATACCCCGTTATATGGGCGGTAAAACTGATAATGATTATGGAAATGGATTTTATACAACAGAATATGAAGAACGTGCCAGAAGTTGGGCAACACTCAACGGTAATCCGCAAAAATCAATTGTAAATATGTATCAGCTTGATTTAGATGGATTAAACATATTGGATTTGAATGAACGTGGGGTTTTAGCTTGGATTGCTGAAGTGGTATCGAATAGAGGAACGAATCAAGAAGCTGCAAGTATTGTTGGAGAAAGGCTTGTTGAATTATACGCACCGAATCACGATGGGTACGATATTATAAAAGGATATCGTGCAGATGATAGTTATACACAGGTTGTGGAAGCATTTTTGTTAAACCAGATTAATATTTTTGAAGTAGAGCATCTGTTTTATAAGGGATCGTTAGGAAATCAGATTTTTTTGAAGTCAAAAAAAGCGTTTGAACATATTAAGTGGTTGGAATCGTATGAAGTAGTCATGCTAGAAGAATATAAAAACTCAGATATGTATGCAAGAAGAGAAGTGAATCGATTTTTAAAGGAACGTATGAAAGCAATTTTGATTGATGGATATACAGTGCCAGGAATTACTGCAAGATATGCAATTCAGAATCCATTAGTTTATAATCATGAAATTGGAGGATATGAAAATGCCAGCGTATGATGAATGTTATTTGGATAGTATGATTACGAAGACAAGGTATCTGTTTAAATTGATTGGCAGAAATTGTTCGGATCCTTTTTTGATGATTTCGAAGTATATGAAATGTGATTATAGGAAATATATGGACATGGGGAATCCGATGTACTTAAATAAGACTCCGAAGCAAATTATGGAAGAATTGGGTGTCAGCATTCAAAGCGGCCATGAGACAGATGAGAAATATGACGAGTTTATATTAGAGTGGATGGCAGATATTTATGTGTATATGCAGTGGGAATATGACCTTTCATCATCGGAAATTGTAGAGAAGCTAACGCCGGAGAAATTATATAAGCAATACTATCCGTTGCATGAAACTTCTGTTGAAAACGGTGTGAGAAAATTGCTAAGTATGTAGAGGATGCGTGGACCGCATCCTCTACTACATTTTTGTGTCAGCAATGAAATAAACCACCTGCTATGCGGGTGGTGGGAGAAATCTTTAGATATAAGCAAGAACTCCTGTGCTATGATGAATGTGGGTCTGCAAAACCACAAATAAAAGC